>NZ_JANLGY010000016.1 GCF_024653915.1 Sulfuricaulis sp.
CCATAACATACGCGCCCTTCTGACCATTCCCCGGTAGCTCAGTCGGTAGAGCAAGTGACTGTTAATCACTGGGTCGGCGGTTCGAGTCCGTCCCGGGGAGCCATTTCCTTTATTTCATTACCCCAGAATTCCCGCACCGGCACGGGCAACTTGACCATCTTCGGATGGTTTGACGCCGCTCACGCCAATGGCTCCGACGATCTGATCTTTCCAGATCAACGGAACGCCCCCCTCCGACGCCAGGACACCAGGCAGATTGAGCACGCGCTGCTGACCATCGGCCAGCATCTTTTCCCATTCTTTGGTTGGTCGCTTGAATGCGATGGCCGCCTTGGCCTTCTGAATGGCAATTTCAACGCTGGCAAATTGGGTGTTGTCGAGACGGTGCAAACAAATCAGGTGGCCGCCGTCATCAACCACGGCGATGACGACGGGCCAGCCTTGTTTTAATGCCTCGGCTTCCGCCGCTGTGACGATCTTCTTGGCAGTTGCAAGTGTTAATGCGGCTTTTTCAACAAGCAAATTATTGTCCGGCATTGCTCTTCTCCTTTATGAATAACGGATAAGATACCGGGAAGAAGAGGCGATGCAACCGGTGCAGCGCAAAACCTCCGGGTTTGTGAATTTCTGTCCTGCCGTTGCCTGATTTCTCAATCGAGTATAACTGCCACAACATGCTCATCATCCGTCTAATCGGCATCATCTTTCCGGTATTCGCCATCATCGCGATTGGCTATCTCTACAGCCGCTGGCGTCAGCCGGACATGACCACGGCGAACCAGATCAATATGATGATCCTGCTGCCGGCACTATTATTTCACGTGCTCTCCAGTAAAGACTTTCAGCTCGGCGAGTACGGATGGCTGGCACTGGGTGGCGTTACCGTGGTCCTGGGCTCGGGCCTCTTGGCGCTGCTGGTATCGAAGACCGCGCGCCTCTCCTACAAAACCTTCGTGCCCCCAATGATGTTCTCCAACGCCGGCAACATCGGACTGCCATTGGCGGTTTTTGCCTTCGGCGAGAAAGCCCTGCCGGCAGCGGTAGTGTTGTTTCTGGTCGAGAACGGCCTGCATTTTACCCTCGGGGCTTACATCATGAATCACCGCGCGTCATTCATGAAGGTGCTGGCGCAACCGATCGTGATTGCCACACTCGCCGGTATTTCTTTCAGTCTTATGGATTGGGGAGTTCCCCAGCCACTGGGCGAAACCATCCGCATGTTGGGCCAGGCTTCCATTCCATTGCTGCTGTTTGCCCTCGGCGCACGACTCACGCAGATTGATTTCACGGAATGGCGCATCGGCTTACTGGGGGCCGTTCTCTGCCCACTGACCGGCGTAGTAATAGTTCTGCTGGTACGGCCATTCCTGGATTTGACGCCGCTACAGACAAGCCTGTTGCTGGTGTTCGGCGCTCTGCCACCGGCCGTACTCAATTATCTGGTCGCCGAACAATATCAACAGGAACCAGGCAAGGTTGCCTCCATTGTGCTGATTGGTAACCTTGCTGGTATTGTCAGTTTGCCGATCGCGCTGGCCTTCGCGCTGTCATAAACAAGACAAAAATCTGAAACCACGGGGGACACGGGGAACAAAAGCAGCAAGAAAAAACGAGAAGCTATTCATATCTTTGAATATTTTTCCCCGTGCTCCCCGTGGTTTAAATTTCATTGGTCGAAACCGCGATTTTTCGACTTACACGCCGGTGCCGCGCGAGATGCAGCGGTGTCCAGGAGTTCGGAACCCTGAATACGAAGTTGTAACGCGCTACGTGGTAACTTGGATCGAATCCATAGAAATTAAGTTTCATGCGCTCCAGCTCTTCGGTGCGATAATGTAAAAGTGACTTGCTTGTTTCATCCTTCGTGCGTTGCAGTTGTTTCTCCTTTAGCTGCGTTTCATGTGACACATCTTCGGCAAGCGCCGCCACGATGGACTCTACTTGCGCGACAAAGTCATCCGCATCCTTGCCGAAACAATCATCGATAAGGCCGCAACGTTTGGCCGCTTTGGCACCGAGCGGGAGACGGTTCTCCATGATCTCACGACCTCGCTCCCCTACACGCCGGGGTAGGAGATAAGTCCAGTATTCAGATCCGTAAAGATTTCCCATGTTCTTGTAGTGCGGGTTGAGCACCACGCCCGTGCGCGCATAAATCCGATCCGCCGCCAGGGCCAGGAAGGCGCCGCCGGCACCGGCATTGCCGCGCAAGGCAGCAACGGTCAGGTGCGTGTCAGTCATGATAATGGCCTCCACGAGGTCATCCATCGCGTTGATATTGCGCCAGGATTCATCGGCCGGGCTGCTGGCGGCTTCGATACTGTTGAGATGAATCCCGTTCGACCAGAAGTCATGCCCGCCCATCAGGACAATCACCCGGGTTGGCCGCTGACGAACCTGTTTGTATGCCTCGAGCAGGCGCCGACACTGCTCGGTGCTCATCGCACCGTTGTAAAAGTCAAAATACAGATAACCTGCTTCGCCCATCTCTTCATACCAGATTTCCTTATATGTTTTGCGGTCACGAGAGAATTCCAGCGAAAGTGAAACTTCTGGCACATGCGCTAATATTTCATTCAGAACAAGCGTGGCAGGGAGCTTAAAAGTTCTTTCTCCTGGGGCGATCTTTTTCAAATGACCTATCCATATCGCCCCATCGCGTGTCGCGCGGCAGAAGGCGCCATGCCGGCGCGCAATAATCTCTCCGGCTTTGCCGCGCAGGCTGTCTTCTTCGCAGGCATCATATAAATGAAAAAGCTCTTTACCGAGCCTGTCAGTCACGCCCGGCGAGCCGTCCGCAGAGTTAATTTTTCGTAACACAGTTCGGGCATCATCCGTTGACCAGTCAATTTGACGGTCAGACTGGTTCATCAGCGGATGCCATTGTCCCCGGACATCTGCTTGCCCGGCACCGGGTGATAAAGGTACGTAATCACCACGGCTAAAGCGCTCAATCGCCAGCAGCACTGCCGTGACAGCGGCCTCGGTTACTTCATTCCGGTACAAGCTGCTTTTGCGTCCTTCACGCATCCTGAAATTGACCGAGGCCCAAACCGGGCCGGCGTCCATCTCGCCATTGGCTTGCAGCACAGTGACGCCCCACTCCGTCGCCCCGTTCAGGATCGCCCAATCGAGTGCCGAGGGACCACCATCACCGACAATGCCAGGGTGCACCACCAGACACAGGTGGTTGCGCCAGATTTCCTCCGGAATGGCACGACGAAGATACGGAGCGAAGATAAGGTCTGGCTGAAACAAACGTACCGCCTCGACTGTTACGACATCATTGATGTCGTACTCAATCGATACGTCATGTCCGCGTTCCGTCAACTCGACATACAAACGTTGCGTAAGACTATTAAAACTGTGCGTGAGGAAAAGGATACGCATGCATCATCCGCCCACAACAACATTCGCCGAGGTATTCTTCTCTTCTGCTCCAATCACCGCCTCATGGCGACGATACTTGTAATAGGCCGCACAGGCGCCTTCTGAAGACACCATGCAGGAACCAATCGGATTCTGCGGCGTGCAGACCGTGCCGAATATCTTGCAGTCAGTGGGCTTCTTCACGCCGCGCAGAATGGCGCCGCATTCGCAAGCTTTGTTCTCATGAACAGGTTTTTGCACTAACGGAAATCGGACTTCGGCATCGAAGGCAGCATAGTCTTTTTTGATGCGCAAACCGCTATAAGGAACAACTCCCAGGCCGCGCCATTCGAAAGAGCGCCGCAGCTCGAAGATCTCGGCCACCAACGTTTGTGCCTTGATATTGCCTGCATGCGTAACGCCGCGGGTGAACTGGTTTTCCACCTCGGCACGACCTTCGTTCAGTTGTCGCACGAGCATGCCGATCGCCTGCAACACATCGAGCGGTTCGAAACCGGCGATCACCACGGGGCGTTGGTATTCCTGCGCAAAAAAATCATAGGGCCGGCTGCCGATGATGGTGCTCACATGGGAAGGCCCGATGAAACCGTCCACGCGCACATTCCCGAGTTTGCGCACGTCAGGTGAGTCCAGGATGCTCTGGATGGCGGACGGCGTCAGCACATGATTGCAGAATACGCTGAAATTTTTCAGCCCCAAGCCTTCCGCCTGCTTGATGGCCACGGCTGTCGGCGGTGTTGTCGTTTCGAACCCGATAGCAAAAAAAACCACTTCCTTGTCAGGATTGTCCTGGGCAATCTGGATGGCCTCGGCGCAGGAGTACACCATGCGCACATCGCGCCCCTGTGCCCTTGATTTCAAAAGACTGCGTTTGCGCGAGCCCGGCACACGCAACATATCGCCATAACTGCAAAGAATTACATCCGGCACTTCGGCCAGCTCGATCGCCATGTCCAGGCGACTGATCGGCAGCACGCATACCGGACAGCCAGGACCGTGCACGAGATGCACGTTGGAAGGAAGCAAATCCTGAACACCGTAACGGAAGATGGCGTGGGTATGGCCGCCACAAAATTCCATGAGGCTGTACTCGCGCGCCGGGTCCACCTCCGCGGCGAGATCGGCGGCCAGTGCGGTGGCTACGCGCCTGTCGCGAAATTCATTGATGTACTTCATACGGCCTTGCGTCAAGATGGCGGGCAATCTGGTCAAAAAGCTCCAGCGTCTTTTCGGCCTCTTCTGCGTTCAGGCGCGTGATGGCGAAACCAACGTGGACGATGACATAATCACCAACAGCCACATCATCCACCAGCATGAGCGAGATGGTGTTACGAACACCACCAACCTCCACCTCGGCACAGTCATTGTCGAGTTTTTGCACTACCTTCGCCGGAATCGCCAGACACATGCCTCAAGTTCCTCCGCTTTATCCATACCTGCAGCACGGATATACCTAATCTAAGGCACATGATCGTTTATCCACAAATAGCGACTTTGACCCATGTCAACATTGCCGCCCCTGGCGCATGGCTTGAGCCTGTCACACGCCTGAATATCAAAGAGAACGGCCCGCACATGGGAGAAAATTCTTCGGTATAATCACGCGCCGCTTGTCAGGGAATCTGCACACTGCTGACTGTTCCTGCCGTCTGTATAACAAATGGAAAATCCATACTTAAACAATTTCAGGAATTTTTTTACTCGCAAGCGCTTGCGTCTTTTTCTGTTGTCTCTGGCCCTGCTGTTGTCAGGGTTTGCGCTTTATCTCGACATTAGCGTGCGCATGCAGTTCGAAGGTAAACGCTGGGCCATGCCGGCGCGGGTCTACGCACGTCCTGTCGAGCTTTATTCGGGCATGAAACTGCGACCGGAGCAATTGGCGATGGAATTGGCCATGCTGGATTACCGTGCGGTGGACGACCCTCAAACCCCCGGGAGTTACCGGCGTCAAGGTGACGAATTCACCATTATCACGCGTCCGTTCACGTTTTGGGATGAATCCCAGGCAAGCTTACCGTTGCAGGCTGATTTCAACGGCGTCCGCCTTAGTGCTTTAACAAATCGTGCAACCGGCAAACCGGTGACATTGGCGCGACTGGATCCCGTGTTGATTGGCGGCATTTATCCGGCACACAACGAAGATCGCGTGTTGGTGAAATTCGATGAAATACCGCCGCATCTGATCAAAGGCCTGATCGCCATCGAAGATCGGCAATTCTATACGCATCATGGATTTTCCGCGCGCGGCACGGCGCGCGCGCTGGTCTCAATACTAAGTGGCGGTGGTGTGCAGGGAGGCAGCACCCTGACGCAACAGCTTGTGAAGAATTTCTTTCTGACGCCCGAACGCACGCTACGACGCAAGTTCACGGAAGTGATGATGTCGATGCTTCTGGAACTGCATTATTCAAAGGACGAAATCCTGGAAGCCTACGCGAATGAAATCTATGTCGGTCAGGACAGCAATCGCGCCATTCATGGTTTTGGGCTTGCCAGCCACTTTTATTTTGACCGCCCGCTTTCACGCCTTGATCTTCCGCAGGCCGCGCTGCTGGTGGGTTTGGTTAAAGGACCCTCTCATTATGATCCGCGCCGCCAATCTGCCCGCGCACTGGCGCGGCGCAACCTGGTGCTGCAGGAAATGCGAAAAATGGATTTCATCACCCAGGCACAATATATCGCGGCCCGCTCCACCCCGCTGGGAGTGGTGGAAAAGGCCCCCGAAGGGACGTCGCTCTATCCCGCTTTTGTAGAACTTGTGCATCGCCAGTTGCGGCGCGACTATCGCGAGGAAGACCTGCGTTCCGAGGGTTTACAGATATTCACCACGCTGGACCCGCTGGTGCAGACCAGCGCCGAACGCGCGCTCACCGTCCGCCTGTCACAACTGGAAAGAGACCGACGTATTCCGCCGAGGACACTGGAAGGAGCGGTCGTGGTCAGCCATTCGCAAAATGGCGAGGTGCAGGCGCTCGTGGGCGGCCGCAACACACGATTCGAAGGTTTCAATCGCGCACTCGATGCCACGCGCCCGATCGGGTCTTTAATAAAGCCAGTGATTTACCTGACTGCGCTTGAACGTCCGGACTCCTACACATTGGCGACCTTGCTCGACGACAGTCCGCTCGTCTGGCGCGAACGTGGGACCAGCGACTGGGAGCCGCAAAACTATGACAAGGAATTTCACGGTAAGGTGCCGCTGCGCGTGGCACTTGCCAATTCCTATAATGTTTCCACGGCACGCCTGGGCCTGGCGCTGGGAGTACGCCAAGTCATGGAAAATGCACATCGACTCGGCGTTGAACGCGACCTGAATTTCTACGCATCGAGCCTGTTGGGCGCAGACAGCCTGAGCCCGCTGGAAGTTACCCAAATGTACCAGGCATTTGCCAGCGGCGGATTTCGTGTGCCATTACGCGCAATTCGCGAGGTGCTGATGTCGGACGGTCAGCCATTGCAACGCTATCCGCTCTCGGTGGAACAGGTAATTGAACCGGGGCCGGCCTATCTGGTGACCCATGCGCTACAGATGGTGGTGCAGGAAGGGACAGCCGACGCGCTTAAAAGATATCTGTCCCCTGATCTGCGTCTGGCCGGAAAGACCGGCACCACCAATGACTTGCGTGACAGCTGGTTCGCAGGTTACACCGGCGATCGTTTGGCAGTCGTGTGGGTAGGCCGTGACGACAATCAACCGATTAACATTACCGGCGCTGGTGGCGCCATGACAGTGTGGGGTGAGATGATGGCACGCTTGGATCCAGACCCTCTCACCCCGCCGATGCCGGAGAACATTGAAATGATACAGGTCGATTCCGTCACCGGGCTGCGCGCGGACGGGGGTTGCCAGGGATCTGTCGAGCTACCCTTCATCCGCGGCTCGGGACCGACAGAAGCGGCGCCCTGTGCCGCGCACGCACCTGCACGTTCCCTCAAAAGCTGGTTCGAGAGGTTATTTGAATGAAGAAACAGTTTTCAAAAATTCTGTTTTTTATCGCGTCGGTGTTTCTGACGAGCTGCGCCGGATTTCTTCCGGCACCGGAGGACCAACCCGTGTCGGATAACAGCGCCGTGGTGGCTTTGATGGACACGGCAAGAGCCGACATCGCCAAGGGAAATCTTGATGCCGCCGTGGCGCCCCTGGAACGGGCGCTGCGCATAGAACCGCACAATGCTCTCTTGTGGCAAGGACTCTCCAAGCTGCGCTTGCAACAAGGGCAGTATCAACAGGCGGAAGGTTTGGCGGCTCGCTCTAACGGTTGGGCAGGAAGCAACAAGGCTTTACGGGCCGAAAACTGGCGTATTATCGGTGAAGCGCGCCTCAAACGCGGCGATCACCAGGGTGCGCAGGCAGCCTTCGACAAAGCGGCCACGCAACGAAACTAATGCCGACATTTCCACTCCATATCAATTGAATTCTGTGCCTGCGTTGTTTCGAATTCCGTATTTGCCATAAAATTATGCAATGATTCGATTCTGTTGGCTGCTCGTGCTGTTTCTTTTTCTGACGGGTTGCGCTACGCCGGAAGCGGAAGTACTGAGCAAAGCTGAATCGTTCCCGCCCACGCTCAGCGTTGAAGTGTTGCTGGACCGCCCCACGCGACCGCACAAAACCATCGCCATTCTGGGAGACATCTATGGAGGTGCTCCGGAAGAAGTGAACGAGCGGCTTGCGCGCAAAGCACGGGAAATCGGCGCAGACGCCATTGTCATCGTCAGCGTCCATGACAAGACTGCCACCCAATGGCTGCTCGATGATCACTATTATTATCCCCACGAAGCGCACTGGCCGCGCTATCGGCCCGTAAGACATTCTTATCGGGTTGTCCGCGCCAAGGCGATCAAATATCTCGAATGACCTCCAATCGAACCATCTCGCAGGCAGGGCCATGTTGAGAGGGGTAGGCGCCCTCGTTGCCGTCTACTGTCATATATAAGCAAGGGTTCATACCCTGTCGATCGGCCCGCTATCCGCCACTGGCGCCATTTATTGCCCAGGGCACACTGGGTGTGAAATGGTTAGAACGGAAAACCTGGGCCTTTTTTACTCAACCCCCATATACTTCTTGTAAGCCGCCGTCCGTCAGCAGATGGATACCGCTGGTGCAGAAATACGGTCGGATTAGTTGTTATTCACGAAGCTTTGGGCAATTCTGTTGTCGCAATAATTACTACGGAGGGTGATTAATGAGCACTGATACGCTTCTCGTTATCCTGCTGGCATGGTCAGTGGCTGGACTGTTGGCAGCCATTGCCTTCGGCAAGACCATTCGGGAAACTTCGCCGGACGAAGATGAGGGCCTCGCCTCCTCCGCCGGCACGATCAAATATATTCGCAGAAACAAAGAAAAGGCTCGTGATACTTCGGTGGATTTGCCGGCCTCGCCTGACACCACCAAAAAACGCATCTCAGGTTAGATTTTACGGGCCGTTCCCTGCGTTCGCGGGGAACGGAGATCCCGGCAACATGTTCTTGTTTATACTCCACGATAAAGTAATACGCGGTCGCTTTCCCGCATAGGGATTGACGGAATGCACCAGCTGGCTGGGGAATATCAGCATGGTCCCGGCCACCATGCCAGGGAAAAACGGCGTGGTCATGCAACCCTCCTGATGCTGACAGCAATTACGCAACCGCGGGTCCACAAAACAAAAACGGCCTGAATGTGGATCTTCCGGATCCTCATCGCCGGTGTCCAGACAATAGACCACGCTTGCCGTTGAGCGCAGATGACTGTGCGGCAGGCAGTAATCGCCTGTTCTATAAACGTTAGCCCAGCTCAAATCGACAACCGATTGCTCGCAGTCGAGCGCCTTGCGGAACAGCGCCTTCGCCCGCGCGGTAATCAACTCGGCCTCGGTACTGACCCACTGCTCCAGGTTATGGATTTTCGTGCCACACGCGCCGCGAAAATAGCGTTTGCGCAAACGGTGGTTTTCCTCGAGCTCGAGAATCTTGGCGATAAGGCGCGGGTGATATTCCTGGGTGTCCGCAAAGCTGACTTTGTGGATAGTGGGATCGCCGCAGACTTCCGATTTGCAGTCGTCAGGCCACACCTTGATGACTTTCATGCCAAGATGGATAGTTTCGTCGCTCATGAGGTCCCTGCGCCTTGCATTCTCTGACAGAGTATTTTGTCACGCAAAGGCGCGTGAGAAAATCCTGCTTGAAATAGATCAACCAGTTTCGAGCGTCACAAACGCAACCGCATGATCCAGTTCGTCCGCGAGACTGATATGGGCGACACCAATGGATTTTTCCTGCATGAACTGTCGCGCCCGTCCGCGGAACTCCAACAGTGGCTTCCCCTGCGTATCATGGGCAACTTCAATGTCGTGCAATTGCACACCATTGCTGAATCCCGTGCCCAGGGCCTTGGCAGCCGCCTCCTTGGCAGCAAAACGGCGCGCCAGAAAATTGGCCTTATTGTTGTTCTGGTGATATTCGCGCAACTCATTCGCGGTAAGAATGCGCTCGGCAAACCGTTCGCCGAAGCGGTCCAGGTCCTCTTGCATGCGCGCCACACGCACAATGTCGGTGCCGATTCCAAATATCATTGCGCCACAGCCTCATGCATCAAACGTTTCATTTCGCGAACGGCCTCCGGCAAACCGGTAAACAGAGCGCGGGCAATGATGGCGTGACCGATATTCAGTTCCGTAATACCCGGAATCGCGGCAACCGCCTGAACGTTGCGATAATTGAGGCCGTGACCGGCGTTAACCTGCAACTTGAGATCGAGTCCTTGCTGCACCGCCTGCTCGATACGCACCAGTTCCTGTTGGCCCGATTCGCTGGAGTCTGTTTCCGCATAACGGCCGGTATGAATTTCTATTACCGGTGCACCGGTTTTGACCGCCGCTTCGATCTGGTCCGAATCCGCATCCACAAATAGCGACACGCGTATCCCGGCATCGGCCAGCTTGGCACAGACACCCGTAATCTTCTTAAGACCGCCGACGACATCCAATCCGCCTTCGGTCGTCAGCTCCTGACGTCTTTCAGGAACGAGGCAAATCTCGTGCGGGCGGATGCGGCAGGCGAACGTGACGATATCGTCGACTACTGCCATTTCGAGATTCATGCGTGTCTGGATCAGACGCCGCAACAACTCGACATCCTGCTCCTGAATATGCCGACGATCCTCACGCAAATGCAGCGTGATGGCGTCAGCGCCCGCCTGCTCTGCTTCCATCGCCGCCTGAATAGGGTCGGGATACTGCGTGCCGCGCGCCTGGCGCAAGGTTGCCACGTGATCAATGTTAACGCCCAGCTTTATCAAGTCACATCTCCACGGCAACCAGGGGAACAACACGCCGAAACAGTTTTCGGCTGTGCAACGGTCGGTCGCCCAGATGGCGCGCCAGCGCCGCGCGCATAAGCGCTTTAACGTCACGCAGGGTTACAGGATCACCCAGGCTTTCCTGTGCCAGCGCCAACAGACTGGACCCCCGTATCGGCACACCTTCCGTAGGCCGATTCAGCTCCGGGTATGCCAGGCGAACCGGTCCGCGATCAAGAATGTAATCATACATGGCCTGCTTATCGATCGGAGTTCTGTCATCGATGTCCTGATCCAAAACAAGCCCGTATCCCAGTTCGCGCAATAGATTTTTTTCAAAAATTCGCAGCACGGGTTCATTCGAGTCGTCCATCCTCAACTGTTGCAGTGCCGCTTGATACGCGTCAAATAATGAGTTGTGCGGATCATGGCGGTGTAACAGTCGCAACAATACTTCATTCATATAGAAACCACAGTACAACGCGGAACCTTCGAGCGAATAGCCCGGCCCATCCATTTCGGCGCCCGTCAACACGGCAAGCTCGCCCTTACCGCTCCAGCCGATGAGCAATCGCTGAAAAGGCTTCAAGACTCCGCGCAGCCGGTTGCTGGCGCGTCGCGCTCCTTTGGCGATTAATCCGATGCGCCCATGGTTGGCCGTGAAGACCTCCAACAGCAGGCTCGTTTCGCTATAGTCATACTGGTGCAGGACAAAGGCAGATTGCTGTTGAACACGCATCGATCAGGTCTCGTCAGAGTAACCGAGACTGTGCAAAGCGCGCGCGCTGTCAGACCAGCCCTCACGCACTTTCACCCACAGATGAAGGTGCACCTTGGCGCCAAAAAGCTTCTGCATCGCCAAGCGCGCACGGCTGCCAACGGTTTTAAGACGCTGACCGTCTTTCCCGATCAGGATGGGCTTCTGTCCCTCTTTTTCCACCCAGATAGTCGCATCGATATGAAGCGCCCCTTTCGTGCGTTTGAATTGTTCAATGCTCACTGCCGTCGCATAAGGCACTTCCTGCTGGAATCCCCGGAATATCTGTTCGCGGATGAGTTCCGACGCCAGAAAACGCTCTCCACGATCAGAGATTTGATCCGCGGGATACAAGAAAGGCTGGTGCGGAAGATGCTTGAGAATGACATTCTCCAGATCGTCAGCGTTGGCGCCGGTACGCGCCGAAACCGGCACGATCTCGGCAAACTCCGCTTTACGGTTGGATAGCTCCATGAGTGGCAGCAGCTTGGAGCGATCCTTGAGTTGATCCAGTTTGTTGATAACCAGGATCACGGGGATGCCTTGCTTGACCACCAATTGGAGGGGGTATTCATCTTGCTTGGTCCAACCGCTGGCGGCAATCATCAGCACAATGCAATCCACGCCCTGCAAACTGGCACCGGCCACGCGATTCATATGGCGATTCATCACACCTTTATTATCCGCGTGCAAACCCGGCGTATCCACATACACAATTTGTGTATGGTCAGTAGACTTGATGCCCAGCAACCGATGACGTGTCGTCTGGGCCCGGGATGAGGTAATGCTGATTTTCTGCCCAACCAAACGGTTCAAGAGCGTGGATTTACCCACGTTCGGACGTCCTGCAAGCGTCACAAGACCGCTACGTGTGGCTGCGTCAGACATCAGAGTTGGCGCAGCTGGTCGAGGGCCTGAGCCGCTGCTTCCTGCTCGGCATGACGGCGGCTGTTGCCTTCGCCGCGCACGGGTTGATCGAGCAACGTTACCTGGCATTCGACCACAAAACTCTGATTGTGCGGTTCGCCGGTCACATTCCGGACTAAATAGGTGGGTGTTGGCAGAGAGAGTTTTTGCAAATATTCCTGCAGCTGCGTCTTCGGATCCTTGGGAATGGAATGCGGATCCAGCACTGCCAGTTTGTCACGATAGAGATGCAGAATGACGCGTGTGACTTCAGTTATCGATGCATCCTTGCAGATAGCGCCGAATACCGCCTCGAGAGCGTCTGCCAGGATCGAATCGCGGTCATATCCACCGCTCTTGAGCTCGCCTTCGCCCAACTTGAGGTAATTTCCAAGATCGAGGTCGCGAGCCAGCGCCGCCAGCGTTTCCTTCTTGACCAAACTGGCGCGTAAACGCGTCAGCTCGCCTTCATACAGGTTCGGATAACGATTATAAAGCTCGGAGGAGATGGCAAAACCCAGAATGCTGTCGCCCAGAAATTCGAGTCGTTCATAGTTGGCAGCGCTCTTGCTGCGATGGGTCAAGGCTCGCTCGAGCAGCTCGGGCTGCTGGAAAGTGTACGCCAGCCGGCGCGCGAGCTCGACAGACGTCTTATTCTGAGCCACGGACCTCGATGCTGTGATCAAAAGTAAGTAGCGCGGATATATTCAGCGCAATAGGAGTCACCGATTCATAATTGATGCGTATAACCTTGTTTCTTCCTTTTGCTGTAACAGTGAGTGAATTAGAAAGATCGAAATTATCCGCACTATCAATTTCAAGCCGTTTGCGGATGGCTTCCTGGATATCCCGCATAGTCATCGTACCGGCATCGGGTTGCCGACCCAGACTTTCCAGCGCACTTTTCACCTTGAAATCGCCCAGATAGGGCGGAATCATTTTGAAGAGCAGGAAAAGAAAAAAAGCCATGGTGCCGAGCACGAACAACATGCTCCACATGCTCATGCCCGATTGGCGTTTGGGAACTTGCATCTTCATCTCCTTCAGAAATATCAAGTCAGATAAGAGAATTCAATTAATCGAATTGCCGATACGGTTCCAGACAACGCGTTCCCAGAACCATTTGTCCTGTGCAGCCATGTCCCAGCTGAACCAGATCAGGAAAGCCTTGCCCACCAGATTCTGGTTTGGCACAAAACCCCAATAACGGCCGTCGTTGCTGTGATCGCGATTATCGCCCATGACGAAATATTTCCCCTCGGGCACCACAATCTCCGGCAGTGGAGGATCCAGCCGGTTTGTCGTCAGGATGTCATGTTTCACGCCATTGAGGCTCTCCGTCAACCGCAGCGCCTCACCCTGGGCGTCTCCTCCCGAAGCAAAAAAGTACGGCCGTCCATCAGACTGTTCCATCAGCTTGCCGTTGATATAGATCTTCTTATCCTTATATAGGATATGGTCGCCAGGAACGCCAATGACGCGCTTTATATAGTTAATCGAAGGATTTCCCGGGAACCGGAAAACCGCTACCTCCCCCCGCTTCGGCTGGCCCGCTTCCAGAATCTTGTTGTTGGCCACGGGCAGGCGCACCCCATAGGAGAACTTGTTCACCAGAATGAAATCACCGATATAAAGACTGGGCAACATCGAGCCGGAGGGAATGCGGAAGGGCTCCACCAGAAATGAACGGATAAAGAATACGATCAGGATGACGGGGAAGAAGGCGCGCGCGTATTCCACATATATAGGCTCCTTGCGCGCCAATTCCGCTGCTTCGGCTTTGCCGGCCTCTGACAACGCTCTGGCACGCTGTTCGCGACCTGCCGACCACAACCAACGGTCGAGACCCCAGACAGTCCCGGTGCCCACCAGAATCAGCAGCATGATTAGCGCGAAGTCCATGGGATTATTTCCGGTCCACACGCAAAACGGCGAGAAAAGCCTCTTGTGGGATTTCCACGGTGCCAAACTGTTTCATTCTCTTCTTCCCTTCTTTCTGTTTTTCCAGCAGTTTACGTTTGCGCGTCGCATCGCCGCCATAGCATTTGGCGGTCACGTTCTTGCGCAGCGCCTTGACCGTCTCGCGCGCGATAATTTTGGAGCCAATCGCCGCCTGAATGGCGACATCAAACATCTGCCGTGGAATCAATTCGCGCAGCTTGCTAGCCAGCTCACGTCCACGGTACTGGCTCTGCTCACGATGTACAATCATCGACAGGGCATCCACTTTATCGCCATTGATCAGCACGTCAAGTTTGCACAGTTCAGAAGGCCGAAACTCGACGAAATCGTAGTCGAACGAAGCGTAACCGCGGCTGACGGACTTAAGCCGGTCAAAGAAATCCAGCACAACCTCGTTCAGTGGTAATTCGTATATCAACATCGCCTGACGTCCGTGATAGGTCATGTCCTTCTGGATGCCGCGCTTTTCCACGCACAACCCGATGACATTGCCGACATATTCCTGTGGCACAAGAATGGTAGCGCGGATAATGGGTTCGCGGATTTCAACGATTTGGGACGGGTCCGGCAGCTTCGCCGGATTTTCCACGAGCAGCGCCTCGTTCGCCGTCACCACTTCGTAGACCACCGTCGGAGCAGTGGTGATAAGGTTAATCCCGTATTCGCGCTCAAGCCGCTCCTGGATGATCTCCAAGTGCAGCATACCGAGAAACCCGCAGCGGAAACCAAAACCAAGCGCCTGCGATGTTTCCGGCTCGTAGTGCAGCGAGGCATCGTTAAGCTGAAGCTTTTCCAACGCATCGCGAAAGTTCTCGTATTCCGAGGATTCCACCGGGTACAGCCCGGCAAAGACGCGCGGCTTGATCTCCTTGAAGCCTGGCAATGGCTTGTCCGCCGGACGATCCACGTGCGTGATGGTATCGCCGACGCGTGCGCTGCGTACGTCCTTGATGCCGGCAACGACGTAGCCCACTTCCCCGGGACCCAGCTCCTCCACCAGCTTGCGTTTGGGTGTGAAAATACCGATTTGCTCAACGAGATGATCGCGCTGCATCGCCATAAGGCGGATTTTCTCTTTGGGCTTCAACCTTCCATCCATGACGCGCACCAGCGATACCGTGCCGAGGTAATTGTCGAACCAGGAATCAATGATCAGCGCCTTGAGCGGCGCATCGGCACGGCCCTTCGGCACCGGAATGTGCCGGACAATGGCCTCCAGGACATCCGTCACACCCTCACCGGTCTTGGCGCTGGTGCGGATCGCCTCCTTGGCGTCAATGCCGATGATATCCCCGATTTCGTCGATTGCCCGCGCGGGATCAGCGGAAGGAAGGTCAATCTTGTTCAATACCGGCAGGATTTCCAGATCAAGCTCGGCCGCGGTGTAGCAATTCGCCACCGTCTGCGCCTGCACACCTTGGGAGGCATCGACAACAAGCAAAGCGCCTTCGCAAGCGGTCAGCGAACGCGACACCTCATAGGAAAAATCCACGTGGCCGGGAGTGTCAATCATGTTCAGGCGGTAAGTTTGGCCGTTACGCGCCTTGTAGTCGAGCGCGACGCTCTGGGCTTTGATGGTAATACCGCGCTCGCGCTCAAGGTCCATGGAGTCCAGCACCTGTGCCTGCATCTCGCGCGCCTCCAGTGCACCGCAAGTCTGGATAAACCGATCCGCCAGCGTGGATTTGCCGTGATCGATATGCGCAATGATCGAAAAATTCCGGATGAGTTCCTGGTTCCAGCTCATGAAAGTCGCGCTACCCCCACGGAAAGTCTCCGGTGGAAACCATCCGTGGCGAGGATATGAAAAAGGCGCCAAAGGCGCCCGGGATTAGGGTCTGTGTCAATATGATCAGGGCCGTGGTCAGTTGTTCACGTCCGCCCTGTTCGGCGTAGCATACCCTATTTCAGGGGCGGCATAAATGTTTCAGGGTGCAGGCCGTCCAGCACTGTCCAGGGCCAGAAACAGCGTCGCCATCCCGCGTCGCACCCGCAACACCGCGGGTCGCCCGGGACGCATGTGCGCCAGGAGCCGGCGGAACCCGTCAGCATCCGTGACACGTTTGCCGTCTACTTCCAGAATCACATCGCCCTGACGCAAACCGGTATCGCGCGCACGACCTTCCTCGACGTCATTCACGCTCGCGCCGTGATCGATATCCAGCTCTCGCCGTTGCTGGCCCGTGATATCCCCCAAGGAAAGCCCAAATCGCGACTGACGCTCTGGGCGGTCCTTCTTGACTGTTGGCCGTGCCGGAAATTCTTCCTTAAGCTCACCCAACGTCACGACAACGGTTTGCAAGGCCTGATCACGTCTGAACACGCGAAAACGCGCATGCGTACCCGGCATTGAAAGTCCGACCAGGGCCGGCAAATCGGAAGAATGGTTAACGACCTTGCCTTCGTACTCCACCACAATATCGCCGGCGCGCAGATCGGACTTTGCCGCCGGACTTTTGGGAAGAATATCCGCCACCAGGGCGCCACGTGGTGTATTCAGACCATAAGCGCTTGCCAATGCCCGCGACACATCCTGCAAACTCACGCCGAGCCATCCGCGACGCACCCTGCCCTCGCTTTTGAGTTGCGAGCCAATGGTCATGGCGGCATCGATGGGAATCGCGAACGACACACCCGTGAAACTTCCGGTGCCGCTGTATATCTGTGAATTCACACCGACAACCTCGCCCTTCAGGTTGAATAGCGGGCCACCGGAGTTGCCGGGGTTGATGGGCACATCCGTCTGGATGAATGACACATAATTTTCATTCGGCAGTGTCCGCCCTTTGGCGGAAACGATGCCGGCGGTGGCTGAACTGTCGAAACCAAAGGGCGAACCAATGGCCAACACCCATTCACCCACCTGAAGCTTGTTGGCATCACCGATGACGATCGTGGGCAATCCGGTGGATTCGATTTTCAACAACGCGATGTCGCTGCGTCGGTCGGAACCCACCAGATGTGCGCTGAATTCACGCCGGTCGTTCAAGCGCACCAGTATTTCACGCGCGTTCTCGATGACATGCGCGCAGGTAATGATGTAACCATCAGAACTGATGATGAATCCCGACCCTAATGAATTCTCCTCGGTAGGTGCCGCGCCCTCGCCGAAATTACGGCGAGTAAAATCACGCGCGCTGCCGTCCTCTGGCGCAGGATTTTCCGCTGAAAAACCGGCTGGCTTCAGCTCGCGCGTGACGCTGATATTCACTACTGTGGTACCGTTCAGGCTGACCAACCGACTGAAATCCGGCAGCCCACGCTGTGCGGCCGCCAGCGGAGCCGAGAGGAGCAGAAGGAGAAGAGCTGAAAAACGAAAACTTGTCATTAAACAGGATTTCAATATAACCACGATCCTTCTTATAGTAGTAAGAAATCCTCACATTTGTATTTCTGTAATCCTGCTTAGTCCTGTTAATCCTGTCTATTCTATTGATTCGCCACCGGTGTCACCGATCCGCCAATCAGGGCGATGGTTTCCGCCGGGACCTCACCGACCGTCGTAACCTGATAATCATCAATGCGTGAGCCCAGCGCGTTCACCGCACCCATGCGACTGGGTCCCAGCATGAAAGGCTTGGTGTCTTCGCCGCGCTTCTCCACAAACACAGACACCGCCGCCAGTCCATCCGTGTACACCAGATGCTCTACCGGGCGTTTTCGCATTAGCGTCTGGCGCGAAATGTGAGCGGAAAGCCGGAAGCCTTTGGGCAACTGCGCCGCCATCCAACCGGGTTTGGCCGGAATCGTTTTAAGATCCTCCTCTTCCCGGTGCCAGACCATGTCTTTTCCGGCCACACCGGGCATGAGCGCCGAGGCGGGAATTTTTGTTCCAATATTGATGTGCGTGAACATGAATTGCTCGAGAATCTTGCCTTGGGTATCAAGGAGATCGGCTTTCAGCAACAGACCGGTCTCCTTGTCCGCCCACAGATGATATCCATAGCGATACTGGTCGATCGGTTTAACAATCACGAGTTGGGCCGGCCGGCCGGTAACGCGCTCCACGTTGCCCAGTCGTATTGCATAGTAATCATCAAGGTCCTGGATGCGCTCCGGCAATATGGCCGGGAAGGTCTGCTTGTCTGCCTTGCGGAATTCCACCATCACCGAGTTTTTGTCCGGCCAGTAACAGGTCACTTCATGCTGGTTGCGGATGATTTCACGCGGCGCGCCGTTAAGGGACACGAGCCGCTCGTGGGCTGCTCCATTTTCCACTTTGTGGATGATGCGCATGGCCTCAAGCTGGGTCTCGTGCTGATAAACAAAAACGCCTTCGTAATCGAGCATGCGGGCCGCCTGGTTGATTTTCATCAGCCAGTCATGCGCGGTGTCACCGGCCAGGGCGGCGGTGCTGAAAACCAGACAGACAGGAAAAAAGAGGTGACGGGAGAGCGTACGGAGGTTCATTTAGCAGGATTATCATAACCAACGACGCGCACGTAAGGCATCATTCCACCGATGCCGGAGGACGAGGCAAATTCATTATGCTCGACCAGGAAGGCGTTCAACGCGCTCACCGCTTCCGGTTCCTTTTGCTGCATGTCCCAGCGCGTGGTACCGGCACGGATGATATTTTCCGGCGCAGGCTGAACGGCCGCCAGCGGCGTCACCGGTGACGATGCGGGGCGGTTAAACCACTGAACGCTCGCGATAGCGATGGCTGCCACGGAGGCGGCGATGGCAAATGTTCCGGCATAGCGGGTAATTTTCTGGCGCGGGAAGGAACCGGTGCCGGCGGGCTCCATGCCGATTTGCACCGCCACGCGCTCCGCCATGTCGCGCGGGATTAGCACGTCCAGATCCTGATGCAGGGCTGAGCGCAGCAGATGGTAACGCTCCCAGGTCCGGCGCAAGTCGGCATCCTTTTCAAGAGCCGCCATGACGCGGCGTTCATCCAGATCATCGAGTTCGTTATCCACCAGTGCGGACAACTTTTCTTTCATGTCTTCGGTGTTGCTCATATTCATCTCTCCAGCAAAGGACGCAATTCCTGATCGACCGCTTCGCGCGCGCGAAAAATGCGCGAGCGCACCGTGCCGATCGGACAATCCATGACCTGTGCGATCTCCTCGTAACTCATGCCATCAATCTCGCGCAAGGTGATCGCCGTGCGCAGGTCTTCCGGAAGCCCTTCGATTACCCGGTGCACGGTATTGGCAATTTCGTCCGTCAGCATCTGTCGCTCCGGTGTCGCCTGCTCGCGCAGGCTGGAACCGCCGTCGGCCAGCTCCGCAATTTCAATTTCCATGTCCGTTCCGGGCGGGCGACGTCCTTTCGACTCCAGATAATTCTTCGCCGAGTTCACGGCGATGCGGTACAACCAAGTATAGAACGCACTCTCACCTCGAAACCCGCCGATGGCGCGGTAGGCCTTGATGAGGGCCTCCTGCGTCACGTCTTCCACCTCATGCCGATCGCGCACGTAACGCGAGATCAGCTTGGCAATCTTGTGCTGGTATTTCCGGACCAGCAGGTCGAAGGCGGTTTTGTCGCCCTTCTGCACCCGTACGACCAGCTTCTGGTCAATGCTTCGCTCGCTCATGGGGTTTGAACCCCCTGCGCATGACGGGGCATACCGAAACTGATTGACTGCCAGAAATGGCCGAAGTTCGCTGGCAAAGCCTGAAAAAAAGGGGATTTCTTGTTCAATTTTCCGTCCCTGAAGCTGCGTTGGCCCGATCAGTGCGGGCCGACTCGTGTGATAGGATATCGTAAACGTCACCAACGTGTCCTCCCCTCGCCCACATCCCGCATGACCACATCGCAGTCGTCCGATGTCCTGATTATCGGCGGCGGAGTTGCCGGCCTGAGCCTCGCCCTGCGAATTGCGGATCAGGCACGCGTCACCATTCTGGCCAAGGCCGCGCTCACCGAAGGCTCAAGCCTGTACGCCCAAGGCGGTGTCGCCGCGGTATTGAACGGCGAAGAAGACAGCTTTGATTCTCACATCCAGGACACGATCAACGCCGGCGCCGGCCTGTGTCACCGGGACACGGTGGAATTCACCGTGCGTGAAGGACCGGCGGCGGTCAATTGGCTCATCGAGCGCGGTGTGCCCTTCAGTCGCGAGGAACATCCGCACAATGGCCTCGAATATCACCTGACACGCGAGGGCGGTCACAGCCACCGCCGCGTGATCCATGCCGCTGACGCCACCGGCCGCGCCGTGGAAACCACGCTGGAAGGTCTGGTGCGCCGTCACCCCAATATCACGCTGCGTGAAAATCACATTGCCATTGACCTCATTACCAGCCAGAAACTCGGTCGCTCGGAGGGCAATCGTTGTCTGGGTGCGTACGCGCTCGACAAGGAAAGCGGCCATATCCTGGCCTACAGTTCCCGATTTTTGGTGCTGGCTGCGGGCGGAGCGTGCAAGGCCTATCTATATACAAGCAATCCGGACACATCCACGGGCGATGGCATTGCCATGGCCTGGCGCGCCGGCTGCCGCGTGGCCAATATGGAGTTCGTGCAGTTCCACCCGACTTGTCTCTATCACCCGCGCGCCAAGTCTTTCCTCATTTCCGAGGCAGTCCGCGGCGAAGGTGGCAAGCTTACGCTCCCCGATGGCACGGCCTTCATGCAGGATCACGATCCGCGCGGTGAACTGGCCTCACGCGATATCGTCGCACGCGCCATCGACTATGAGATGAAACGTGGCGGTCTCGATTACGTGCACCTGGATATCAGTCACAAGCCGGCGGATTTCATCAAGGAGCATTTCCCGACGATTTATCAACGCTGCAAGGATTACGGTTACGACATCACGCGCGCGCCGATCCCGGTGGTGCCGGCGGCGCACTATACCTGCGGCGGAATCATGACCGACCTGTCCGCCCGCGCCGACCTGGCACAGCTTTATGCCGTCGGTGAATGCTCTTTTACCGGCCTGCACGGGGCCAATCGCCTTGCCAGCAACTCCCTGCTGGAATGTCTGGTGTTCGCCAAAGCGGCGGCCGACGACATCCTGAAGCAACTACCCGCCGCCGGCCCGGTTCCGGAAGGCTTGCCGGCGTGGGACGAAAGTCGCGTCACCGATCCCGATGAGCAGGTCGTGGTCTCACATAACTGGGATGAACTGCGTCGCGGCATGTGGAGTTACGTCGGCATCGTGCGCACCACCAAGCGCCTGCAGCGCGCGCAACACCGGGTGAACATGCTGAAAGAAGAGGTACGGGAGTTCTACAGTAACTTTAAAGTTACCAACGATCTTATTGAATTACGTAATTTATTATTGGTATCGGAATTGATCATCCAGTCTGCACTCGCGCGCCGCGAATCGCGCGGGCTGCATTTCACGCGTGACTTTCCTCAGCCCAGATCGGGCGCCCCACAAGACACCATACTTACGCCGCCACCGCCTGAAGTTTCAGGGCGACGCGCCAACGCCTGAACGACTCCGGCTCGACCGCATCTGCGGCAATCGCCAGATTCACCGGCCAGCGGTGACCTTCCAGTCGCAAACTCATCAGTGTTACCCCGGGGTGCACCAACCGGCTTGTGATCCGGGCCGGCAGCCATGTATCGCTCCCCGCCATACGAACCGAGGCCATGCCTTCATTATCCAGTTCGATCGCCTGGATGCTCAAGGGCCCAGAGCGCCAAGCATGGGTGATCAAAGAATAATAAAGGCTCGATCCGAGTAGGGCCCAAAGAACCATGCGCAACCACCAGGGAACAGGTACGGCAGCCACTAAAGCCATCGCACCCAAGTGCGCAGCCAAAAATATCCCGGCCAATAGATAGGAAACTTTTATGTTTAAAATCAGGTTAGTTTCTGATTTTTGCGACAAGTTGCATTAACTCTTTTTCAGGTGGTTTTTGGCTCCCTTGCAGATAGGCAAGGAGGGTTTGGTCCGATGTGGTCAAAAGTTTTTCAAAAGCATCCTGCTCGTCGGAGGTGAGACTGGCATAGCGCTGGTCGAGGAATTCCTTGAGGACCACGTCCAGTTCCAGCAATCCTCGCCGGGAGCGCCAGCGCAACCGGTCATATCGACGCGCGTCGTTTGCGCTTCGGCTTGCTCCCTTCTCCCCCGGCGGGAGAAGGGGTGGGGATGAGGGGGAAGGAGACTTTTCCGTCACAAGACGCGCTTCGCCAGCATCATCTTTATATGCCCGATGGCCTTGGCCGGGTTCAGTCCCTTGGGGCAGACTTCGGTGCAATTCATGATGGTATGGCAACGGAACAGCTTATAAGGATCTTCCAGATCGTCGAGGCGCTCGCCGGTGGCTTGGTCGCGACTATCCGCCAGAAAACGCCAAGATTGCAGTAAGGCCGCCGGCCCCAGAAACTTATCGGGATTCCACCAGAATGACGGGCAAGCCGTTGTACAACAGGCACAAAGTACGCACTCGTAAAGACCGTCCAGCTTGTCGCGGTCTTCCGGCGCCTGTAGCCGCTCAATCTCCGGCTCCGGATCATGATTGATCACCCAAGGCTTCACCGCCCGGTAGGCGCTGTAAAACTGGCTCAGGTCCACAATCAGGTCACGCACTACCGGTACACCCGAGAGCGGCTTTAGCTCAATCGGCTGCCTCAGGCTATCCAGCGGGGTGATGCAGGCCAAGCCGTTGCGGCCATTGATATTCATTCCGTCTGACCCACAGACCCCCTCTCTGCAGGAACGCCGGAATCCGAGGCTGTCATCCTGTTGCTTGAGCAACAGCAGCGCATCCAGCAACATGACCGCCCCACTGTCATCGGACAGCTCGTAGGCCTGCATACGCGGCTTTTTGTCGGTTTCGGGATTGAAGCGATAGATCGAAAATCGCATGCGTTGAGTTTAGCCGTTTGTCCTACCCTGTGAAACACCGGAAAACCCGGCATTTACTACCCGAAACAGCCCGGAATACCAACCAGTAATCCCCATGTTTCCCGCCTTTGGTCGGCCCAAGGCGGCTCGCTCCCGGAACTACGCTAATAATTAACACATCAGACACGGAAACAGCTCCAGAGAGAGCGTTTCCGTGTTTCACATTGGGAGAGAGCCATGGAAATTCTGCACGCCTTAATCGTCTGGCCGGACCAGCTGTTGTTGTCCCTGCTGCTTCTGTTTTTCATCGCTGTCCCAATACTCTACGGCGCGCGCCAGGCGATGCACAGCCTGCTGCATGCCATGTTCCGCGCGGTCAGCAATCCGCTGCGCCTGATGTCACGCTGGCTGTTCAAGTCAGCCGATGCGCTACGTGAGCGCAACAAGCTCGTGCTGTTGTCACGCGGACGCGAAGAGGTCTCGCTCAACATCGTCAAGGAATTCGACCGCGTCACCAGCCTGGTCGAACGCGACCTGCACGGTTACCCGGCGCTGCAGCGCAAGCTCATGGACGAGATCACGCGCATCGAGGAGGAATTCCAGAAATGCGGTGAAGTACCGCCGCCGCCTCCGGAATGGACCAAGGCCGTGGCCGCCATCGCCAAGATCAAACCCTCTGGCGATGGGCTGGTGGAACGGATACTGGAAGACATCAGTAACTCTATTGATGATGTCTACGACAAAGTTGTCGCCGAGTACCGCGAGTCATCCAAGCAACGCCATAATATTCTCAAGAACTTCATGCCGTTCTGGCGCTCAGTCGACCGCAGTCTGAAACGGGTCGACAAGGATCTCACCGGCATGCAGCAGAGCGCCGCCAAGATCGACGAGCAGGTTGAGAAGTTCAAACAGATCCATGCCAAGAGCGAAAATGCCGAACATTCGCTGACCTCCTCCTCCACAATCCTGTTCGTGATTTCGCTGCTGGCGATCACGATCGCCGCCGGTGGCGCGTTCGTGAACTTCTGGCTCATCGAGCGTCCGATGGCCGCCATGGTCGGCGGGTCCGAATACATCGTCGGCGATATTCAGGCATCTTATCTCGCCGCTATGGTGATTATCTTCTTCGAGACTCTGATGGGTTTGTTCCTGATGGAGTCGCTGGGCTACACCCATCTGTTCCCGCTCAACAACCTCAACAATCGCATGCGGCGCTGGCTGGTATGGATTTCCTTCAGCATCCTGCTGATTCTTGCCGGCGTGGAAGTAGCGCTGGCAGTCATGCGCGACTTGATCATTTCGGCTGATATCGCGCTGAAACAGGAACTGGCCGGTGGCAGCGCTGTTACCGCCGCAGTAGCCAATTCCTGGGCGCTCGATATTCCCAAGGCGGCTCAGATGATCCTCGGCTTCACCCTGCCCTTCGCGCTGGCCTTTGTGGCCATCCCGCTGGAGTACCTTATCCATTCCGGGCGCACGGTGTTCGGCGCATTGCTGGTACTTTCCATCCGTGCGCTGGGTTTTGCCATGCGTTTCATTTCCACGATGGTGCACCAGATCGGCAAGGGCACTGGGTACCTTTATGATGCCATCATCTTTCTGCCACTGATCATTGAGCGCGCTGTGATGAATCGTGGCCCACGCCAAGCCACACTGCCACCGGGCAGTTCAGGCGGCATGGCCGCCTTATCCAAACACGGGGAGCATGTACTGTGAGCCGGCGCTTCTGGATTATTCCTGTTCTGGCGTTAAGCCTGTTCGCCATCTCCTGCGCTGACCAACGTACCCACGCACAAGCGGTCTACATGCTGGTGGACACCTCGGGGACTTACTCCAAAGAACTCGACAAGGCCCAGCGCGTCGTGAGCTACATGCTGGGCACGCTGAAGGCCGGTGATTCCTTCGCCGTGGCGCGGGTCAAGAGCCGCAGCTTTTCCGAGAAAGATATTATTGCCAAGGTGTCTCTGGGCAAAGACCCGATGCAGATGAACAACCAGAAGCGCGAGTTCGCGCACAAGGTCGGCACCTTCAAGGCCGACCTCAAAAAAGGCAGCGCCTACACCGACATCACCGGCGGCATGATCCAGGCCTCGGAATTCCTGAACGAGACCGGCGCCGGACAGAAAACCATCCTGATTTTCTCCGACATGCAGGAAGAGCTGGACTACAAAACCGTGCGCGATTTTCCGATCGATTTAAAAGGCATACGCATCATCGCGCTGAACGTCACCAAGCTCACCACCGACAACGTTGATCCGCGACGTTATATGGGGCGTCTGGAATGGTGGGAAAAGCGCGCCCGCGACGCCGGGGCTTCAGACTGGAAGGTGGTGAACGATCTGGAGCATCTGGAGCGCATCTTTAAGGGCCGAGGATAAGAAATGTCCTATGAGTTCGGTGTTGTGACAAAAGCGCATCTGCAGCGAGTAATTATCTAACCTCTTTTTACAAGAAGCTGTAACCTGTCTGCTATCGGCCAGAAGCAGCCGGTCGGGTTATCCTTAAAAACCTGACACTCAACGTTCACGTAAAATGCGCGAGCTTGCGAGCAAACTAATTGACGCGTTGTTAAGTGCATATTTCTCGAATCTTATTTCCCATCAACTTCAATAAATAATTGCTATTTAGACCGGAAGGACCAGAGAAGAATGGAATGACTACTAATTTAGTCTGCTCATCAATATTGACCCAATAGTAGCGTCTTTTATATTGTCTATTGTTTTCCGAGGTAGGAGTAATGTCTTCATATTTAATAAGTCCACTAGTACTTTGGCCCCCACCGAAGCACATAAAGAACTCGCGTAGATAACTTACTCCTGTGCAAATAATTAATTTAGGCGCTTTCTCTTCTCTGAGCCTGGATAAGGCGGGGAATCTGTTCATAAAGCACCAAGTTTGAAATAAGTGCTTTTCATCAAACCCGGTGATTTCTTTTAATTTATATTTTTGCCAGAGAGATTCGTTTGTTGAATCAAATGCTATTGGGTATAGATTCAATTTGAACAATTCTGATCCATCCCATTTATTTAGAGCAAGATCCCTGTAATCTTCGCCACTTTCTCCCTGCATGGCCGCGTAAAGCTTCGCAAAGCTCCTGCCATATGGATATGTGATGCTGTCTTTCCATTTAAACAGGTTTTGTTCTGGAGTGAACTTGCCCTTACTGATTTCTTCAGGCAAATGCTTTTCATAGTAAATTCCGTCTTCGTAACTGCCGCCTCCCCATTCAATTCCACAAAGCCAAGTGTCGGCCTCTATATTTCCACCATCACAGCCCGACAAAGAACAAACCCACTCTTGAAAATTCTTAGGTATCATCAATACTTCCATATGCGCTAGCAAGCGCTATCCGGTATCTCATTGTCAAAGTCCTCGCTAAGGTCGATTTGAGTGAGAGGCTTGAAGCTACCGGAAAGGATTTAAGCCACCAGATATACATCTAGTTTGGCCTGTAATTACAGATTTTCTCAGTCAGCGGTAGTGACGGTGTCCAGAGAATTGCAAAACGGGCAGACGTTTACAGCCCCGGGGAAAGAAGGATAATTAGGAACCTTGCCGGGCTGCTGAATGCAATTCTCGCACCAAATTTGTTTACATTTAGTACACTGCCTCATATTACAACCACTAGTAGAGCAATAACGACAGGAAGCCATACGATTCTCCTTTCACTTTAGAGAGTTCTACTTATCACATAACGACAAACTGGCCTGTCTGATTCTTTTTGCCAGTCGCAAAGAGAGCATACTGTATGCAGTGCTGTTTGTGAAATACGGTTAAGTGTTGTCACTATCACCAATTGCACCTACGAACAATAACTGAGCATGCTGCTGTGAGGCTGGATAGATGTTCGTCTCTGCTGGCGTATCAATAACATAGCTATTGTTATGATTTGTGACTGACTGCTATGGGTCGAATTCTGACGGTCGGTTAACGGCCACTTCCGGTCATTACCTTTCCCAAAAGCGGACGGTCGCAGTATTCGGAAACGGACATTCAACGTTTAAGCTGTGGGGCGCGTAGCGAAGCAAGCGTCCCACACGAGCACATTGTTATGCGTTTTTTGTAAATCGACAGTTCGGATAGTTTTCACACCCTAGAAATTTCGAACCTGCTTTAAGACCTTTTCTCGCCGTTCGTTCAACTAAGTTAGAACCACACTTCGGGCAAACTGTTGTAGAGCTGTGCCGTTCGCGCAAAGACTGCATATGATCTTTGGTTGTAAGTGTAGACTCTGAAATAAGTTTTTCGATTATTTTTAATGTGCGACTAATTTCTTCTGCCGAAAGTACGCGATCACGATATTGTTTTATGTATGAACTCAGACCAGATCTTATTACGTTATCTGGCAATTCGGTTTTGAACTTACAGTTGCCAACGAAATAGATAATTGTACGAATGATGGATTCATCAAGGCTAAGATATTCAGAGAGGACCTTCTTTTGTCTGAAGGTTTGTCGAATAGGATTCTGAAACGAATAATTTTTGCCATATAGTGATTGGGTCCAATTTGACTGATCCTCAGATCCAAATATCCATCCCTTTATATTTTTTGTTTCTATTATAAATACCCCATATGGTGACACTAAAAGATGATCTATCTGAGTTGTTCCGTTTTTTGTGGGTATAATGACATCATGAAATCTCCGATAAATATCGGCATTAAGGGACAGCCACATATTGAAAGCTGTTTTCTTTTCGCCGAACCATCCTCGTAGTATTCTCATTTCATTTCCGCATAACGATTGAGGTGTGCCGCGCCGGCCGCAAAAGCATCAGGAAACATGGTGCGTCGTCCCCGGCGTCGGCACGAACAAAGTGTTAGGTTTCAAATTAGACAATATCAGTGTAAATCCTTAGGTGTTGTTTGATTCTTTCAATCCGTTTATCTGCTTTGTCGTAGTCTATCGTGTTCGACAGTCCCATCAGATGAGTAGCCGCTTCCATTGGGTCTTCGCCATTACGGCCCAACCATTTCCTGTACCAAAAAGGAAGATCTTTATAAGAAGCCCTTAGCTCGGCGGAGTGGCGGCGGTTGGCCTCGACTCGCTGGTCCTTTCGGTCTTTCATTAGCTCAATTAGACCATCAGCATTAATTGCATTGGCATAAAAGATGAGATCCGTAAAGATTTGGTGTTTTATTTCCCGGTATCGAAGTATCGGTTGAAACCAGAACGTCGTAAGTAAATAGCCGCCAGCACCAGCGAGAATACTTACGAAAACGACAATGTATTCCTTCACCACATCTCCCTTACGTTGAAACCTAACGAGACTGTAGGAAAAGTTCCTTTTCGGACCCCAACTTACCAGATGCGACACAGTGCGATGAAAGTGCCGTTGTGTCGACGGATTTCAACGATGTGTGCAAATACTCGTCACGCAGGCTCTGGCGCATTTCTGTCTGTATTTCCATTTCGATCCAGTACTTTTGCCACTACCTATTGTTTGTGCAAATCGGTGTCGATTTGGGGTTTTCCTACAGTCTCAACGCTATTGCTCACGCGCGTGCATCTTCGCACGTCGCGTGCAGCAATTTGTTAGCTCTTAGTGAAATCAAGCCGCTCACGGACATTCTGTGCCATGACGAAATATGCCGCGTCCAGATCGGCTGCGCGATGACGTACCGGATCCTTTGGCTTTAGATCATCAATACGCTTTTTGCGCATGAAATACGAGAACTGCGATCCTGCGTTGCCGGAAGGATGCGGCAGATAGCCAAGATATTGACTCGCCGCAACTGCACCATTCGCTATGCACCACTTCATCGCTTCGTCAACGACGGGCCCCATTGCAATGACGAATGGCTTCTTTGCGAGCTGAGCGAACGTGGTGACAAACCCGTTCTCGAATTCACGACGGAATATCGTTCTGGAAAGTACGTCGTTAAATGGACCATTGAAGTATTTGCCAGCCTTGAAAGCAGCATTTGGAATGATGGAAGTGGGATGAAAGAAATCGTAATTGCTGCCCCATAGCGACGCCGCGCTGTTCAGGCCAAGTTTTTGGGGGATCATGAAATGGTCCAACATTTCATTGATCCGAGGCCTCATTCCGTCGAAAGCTGCTGTTTGCTTCGCCTTTCTCAAAACCCCAGCAGCGGGTAGTGAACCCCGTAAAGCCACGCCCGCAACTCTATGGGCAGTATTCATCTGGGTCGGTCCGGGAGTGATGCCGACGAGGACAAGCTTCGCGTCAATGTTCACTTCTTCAAACGGCACGTAATAGACCTCTGCCTCACGCTCCGAATCTAGCAAATAGGAACGTACGCTAGCGGAGTCGGCCTTGAGCAGGGTTGCAAAGCGCTCTAGTAAGGTTGAATGCATGTTCTTGTGAGAGCTAACAGATAATATAAGGGCAATTTTCTCAGGATATCCTCAGTACTGATAGTGTCGATACGAATGATCTAAACACCTGTTCAGTCTGGAAATTATTCTTCTCCGGTCCGTGTATCCTGATTATGTTATACGGACCGGTGGGTGCGAGGTTGCGTTGTACTGGCCCTTCTTGGCTACGGCTGCTTCGGGTCGAAAGCGGACTGAGCGTATTTTGGGTAGAAGGGCTAATTTAGCGGCGTTAATACACCCTTTCCTTCGGCGGAAAAGTTTCAACGCTAAGCGGCTTCAACCGCACCGGCTTGTAATCGAGCTTGTTCCCTTCTTTGCTGTAAAGCGTGTGCTTGAGCCAGTTCTTGTCGTCGCGCTCGGGATAATCGGTTCTTGAATGTGCGCCGCGGGATTCGTGGCGCGCGGCGGCGGAATGGATCGTGGCCAGCGCGATGTCCATCAGGTTTTCCAGTTCCAATGCTTCTATCCGGGCGGTATTGAACACCTTGCTGTGGTCGCGCAACGTGGCCCGTTTCAGGCGCGCTTGCAGCTCCGCGACCTTTTTGATACCGGCATCGAGGATTTTCTGCTCGCGGAACACGCCGCAGTGTTCTTCCATGACCAGGCGCAGCTCGTCACAGATCAGATCGACGGATTCGCCCTCGCCCTGCTTGTCCCAGCGCGTCAGGCGCGCCATGGCGCGGTCAATGGCCTCCTCCGGCATGGCGCGATGGCGGGGATTTTCCTTGAGATATTGGAGGATGTGATTGCCGGCAGCGCGGCCGAAGACAATGATATCGAGCAGTGAATTGCCGCCGAGGCGGTTGGCGCCGTGCACCGACACGCAGGCGCATTCACCCACGGCGTACATGCCCGGTACTTCCTCTTCCGGCCCGGTGTGCACCGGCACCACGACTTGACCGTGGCGGTTGGTAGGAATGCCACCCATGGTGTAGTGCGCCGTGGGATACACCGGGATAGGTTTTTCCACCGGGTCAGTATGTGCGAAGCGGATAGCCAATTCGCGTATGCCCGGCAGGCGCTTGGAAATGATTTCCTCACCGAGATGATCGACCTTCAGCAGTACATGGTCCTTCTTCGGGCCGCAACCGCGCCCGGCGTGGACTTCCTCGTAGATCGCACGGCTGATCACGTCGCGGCTGGCGAGGTCCTTGGCTTTGGGTGCATAGCGTTCCATGAAGCGCTCGCCCTCGCCGTTGATCAGATACCCACCCTCGCCGCGCACGGCTTCCGAAATAAGCATGCCCTTGCCAGCGATGCCAGTGGGATGGAATTGCACGAACTCCATGTCCTGCAATGGAACGCCGGCGCGCAGCGCCATGGCCATGCCATCGCCGGTGTTGATGAGCGCATTGGTGGTGGTGCGGTAGACGCGCGCCACCCCGCCGGTGGCGATGAGCGTGGTTTTGGCCTCGATGATTAACGGCTCACCGGTTTCGATTTCGATCACCAGCGCGCCGAGGGCATAACCGTCCTTGTCCATCAGCAGATCGACGGCAAAGAATTCATCGAAGAAGTGCGTGCGTGCCTTCAGGTTCTGCTGATAGAGAGCATGCAGCATGGCGTGGCCGGTACGGTCGGCCGCCGGACAAGTGCGCATCGCCTGTTCGCCACCAAAGTTCAGGCTCTGGCCGCCAAAGGCGCGCTGGTAGATGCGGCCATTTTCCAGGCGCGAGAACGGCACGCCGTAATGTTCGAGCTCGATCACCAGATTCGCCGCCGCGCGGCACATGTATTCGATCGCGTCCTGATCACCGAGATAGTCGCCACCCTTCACGGTGTCGTACATGTGAAAGTGCCAGTTGTCCGGTTGTGTATTGCCGAGCGCCGCGTTGATGCCGCCCTGCGCCGCCACGGTGTGCGAGCGCGTGGGGAACACCTTGGACACCACGGCGACATGGGCCTCGCCCTGCGCCAGTTGCAGCGCCGCGCGCAATCCGCCGCCCCCGGCGCCGATGACAAGGCAGTCGAAACGCCGGCGCGCGATATTCTTCATGCGAGCAGGACCCGCGCTGCCCACAGGCCCAAGGCCAGCAAACCGAGGGCCGTGAACAGCGAAACGCTGAAGCGCAGCCATAGCGGATGGAGATAATCGAGATAGATGCTGCGCATGCCGATCCAGGCGTGCACCAGGATGCTCAGAATGAATATCGCCCAGGCCATGCGGACATAACCGACGTCAAACCAGGCCTGCCATGCGGCGTGATCACGGATCGGCGCCAGGCTCAGGTGCACGATGACATAAACCACGAAGCCCGCCATGTAAATCGAGGTCACGCGCTGCCACAGCCATTGCAGCATGCCGGCGTGAGCACTGCCGGTGGCTCTCATGCGTTCCACAGGCAGGCCCCCGTCAGAATCACAATAACGCCTATAGCGGCAAAGGACAGCCAGGCATTCAGGCGCGCGGTCGATTTGGAGTCGCCGATACCGACATCGAGTAACAAGTGGCGCATGCCGGACATGAAATGCTGGGCAAAGGCCCATACTGTTATAAGGATGACAATCCGGCCCTCAAGGCTGGTAGCGCGTGCGCTGATTTCGGCAAAGGCCGCGGGGTCTTGCAGTGAGCGATCCAACATATAGAGGGCGAACGGCAGCAACAGAACCAACAGCGCGCCCGTGGCGCGGTGCAGGATGGACAGTATGCCGCCCACGGGCAGGCGGATTTTGAAGAGATTCAGGTATACGGGACGTTTTTTGTTTTTCCCCATAATATTTTCTAAATCCGTACTTCCCTGTCTCGGTTCATCCTGTTAACCCGCACCCAAAGGGAGGGAATCTCAAGCTGGCTATAGTGTAATCCCGTTATTATTGGCGTCCAGCCGTTTTTCACCGCCGCCGGGATTCCGCTATCATGCGCATCCCGGTCAGTTATCGATGGAAGCCAAGCCGTGATCAATGCGTGGAAATCATTCATTCAGAGCCAGGGGGCAATCCTCGAGGACGAGCGCGTCCAACACTTTGGCAACCCCGCGATAGAACGCCGCGCAGCCGCCCAGGGCAACGTGCTGGTTGATTTGTCAGAGTTGTCTCTGATCCGCGCGCGCGGCGCGGACACGCAGAATTTTCTCAACGGTCAGTTCAGCAATGACCTGCGCAGTCTGGACGCGACACACAACCAGCTCTCCTCCTGGTGCAGCCCCAAAGGGCGGATGCTGGTCATCTTCCGCCTGTTCCGGCGCGGTGACGACACCCTGCTGCAATTACCGGCTGCCCTGCTGGAAACAACGCTCAAACGCCTGAAAATGTTTGTGATGCGCGCGAAAGTAACACTCGACCCCGTGAATGACGAATTGGTCGGCTTCGGCATTTCAGGACCGGATGCGGAAAAACTGTTGCACGATGCCACAGGTTTCGCGCCTGGCAGCGTCGACGGTTGCGAGACGCGCGATGAAATAACTATCGCAAGACTTCCCGGCCCGCATCCCCGTTTTGAAATTATCGCCGCAACGGATGTTGCCACAAAATTGTGGAATAGCCTGAAAGCCAAAGCGACGCCCGTCGGCCCGTCGGCTTGGGCGTGGCTCGACATCATGGCGGGCATTCCCAGCGTGCATCCGGAAACCAGCGACGTCTTCGTGCCGCAGATGGCCAATCTCGAAATCGTGGGCGGCGTGAATTTCAAGAAAGGCTGCTACCCCGGTCAGGAAATCGTGGCGCGCATGCAGTATCTCGGCAAGCTCAAACAGCGCATGTACCGCGCGCATGTTGAAAACGACGCCTTGCCCCGCCCGGGTGACGCCATTTTCGCGCCGGACTTTCCGGGGCAATCGGCGGGAACGGTTGTTGCCGCCCAACCCGCGCCGGATAACGGTTTCGACCTGCTGGCCGTGATCCAGATCAGCAGCGCCGAGGCGGGCAAACTCCATCACGGGAGCGAAAACGGTCCGAGGCTCTCACTGCAAAACTTACCCTACCCTGTCGCGCCCGCCACCCGCGCGGAATAAACGTCCGCCGCTTGCCGTCACGGTGTTGGTCGCATTGACATCGCTTGTGTGGTGTCTAGGCTTGTGCTTGAATCGTTTGCGTCTATTGCTGCTATATAAGTAAATTCTTATAAAGTCCGGGATGTTGCACAAGTGGTTGCCTTACAACCAGTTTAGGAGACAAGCAATATGATATACACCAAGAAAACTCCGTGGACGTTAATCATGGGCGTCATCATGGTGGCCTACGCCTACATGGTGTCGGCCGGCATGATGGAGCCGCTTATTAAATTGCTTCACACGGGCAAACACGCCGGCGAGATGGTCACGCTCGGATATTGGTTCGGCGGGATCGCAGTCGTGGTCGGCCTGTGGCAATTGCTGGCCACGCCGAAACAAGGTCAGGCAGACTATTACATCTCCACCATCGGCGGCCTCATGTTCATCATGCTGATCGCGTTCGTGGTGAAGTGGGGGCTCGATCCGATGATGGGGCTTTGGGGCAAGAACGCCGAGCCCGCCCTGGGTTTTAATTTCGCCAAGATGTTGAACCTGAACTACGTGGTGATGGGCATCATCGCCGGCATTATCGTGGTGAACGTATTCAAGATCCCTGAATGGGCGCAGAACGGCGTACGCCTGTCGCGTCTCGGCCTGAAAACCGGCGTCATCCTGCTGGGCACCCTGTACAGCCTCGCGGAGCTGGCGCAGCTCGGCAAGCTGTCGGTCGTGCTGATCGGCTTCTTCGTGCTGGGTTCGGTCGGCCTGGTGCTGTGGATGGGCGCGCGGCGCAACATCCCGAACTCCATGGGTGGCGTGCTCTCGGCCGGTCTCGGTGTCTGCGGCGTATCCGCTGCGGTCGCCGCGGCCCCGGTCGTGCAGGCGAAATCAACCGAAATCGCCTACACCATCGGCACCATCCTGCTGTGGGGCATCTTGATGATGTTCATTTTCCCGATCGTCGGCAAGGCGATGGACATGGGCCCGATCCAGTTCGGCGCCTGGGCCGGCACCGGCATTCTGAACTCGGCGCAGGTGGCGGGTGCCGCGCTGGCCTTCCAGCCGGACGGCATCGAGACCCTCAAGGTCGCCGAAATCTTCAACATCACGCGCGTGCTGTTCCTGCCCATCATCGTGCTGTGGCTGGCGGTGTGGTACGTGAAACGCGAGCAGACCGACCTCAAGGTCAACCTCGGCGAAGTGGTCCTCGGCAAGTTCCCGGTGTTCGTCTTGGGCTTCATCCTGATGTTCGCTTTGTCTTCCACCGGCGTGTTCGCGCCGGCCCAGCACTACAAGGGCAAGTTCTTCGACAACAGCGAGGCCAAGCTGGTCAAGACTGACAAGGAAGGCAAGGTCCACAGCAAGCTGCTGAAGGACGAGGAAGTCGCCACCCTGCAGGCCGAGGTCGGCAAGGTCCAGCGTGAAGACCAGAAGGCCGCCATCGCCCGCCTGATGGAGAACAAGAAGACCATGTCAATCGATGATGATACCCTGTTGCGTGGCGTGGCCAATGCCAAGATCCTGTCCAAGGATGGCAATGCAATATTGAAGAAGGCGCATGGCGCCGTTTATCACACCGCGGGTAAGATCAAGATGTTCCGTAATCTCATTGCCTGGTTCTTCACCTTCGGTCTGGTCGGCCTCGGCATGCAGATCACCATGGCATCGATCAAGCAGGCCGGCGGCCAGCCGCTGATCATCGGCACCGTCGTGGGCGCGACCAAGGCAATCGGCGCCCTGATCGTGGTCATGATGTTCGTGCACGAAACCATTTAACGTCTACGAGAGGACAAAACCATGAAAGATAAATTCGATCGCGGTAGCGCGCTGACCATTTTCAAAAGCGACCGCCACGAGGACTTTACGGCACTGATCATCTCGCTGGCCATCGCCTTCCTGGTCTACGTGTTCATCGCGTAACACACGTATAACAGGTATCGTCTTGCAACCATACCCGGTGGTGCGCCCCAGCGCCCCACCGGGTTTTCTTTGAGGGTTACAGTGAATGTTCAAGACCCGACACATCCTCCTCGCCAGCCATGACACCGACGGCGCGCGCGCCGCCGAGAAGACCGCGCTGGCGCTATGTCCGCCTGGCGGCACCCTGCACCACCTGATCGTGGTACCGGATTTCTGGAAAGGCATGCAGGGCGACGACTGGCTCAACAATGCCTCGACGCGCGATATCTTCGGGCGCTACGTCGAAAACCAGCTGGAAGATGAAATCCGTCTCCACGTGCAGCGTCTGCAAAAGCTGGCGGCCAAACGCCGCATTCGCTACCGCCCGGACATGACGCTCGGCAAACCCACTGACTGCCTGATCGAGCGCGCCAAACGCACCGGCATCGACCTGGTGGTGATCGGCTCGCCCCGGCCACGCAGCAAGGCCGGGCTGCGTTCACGCATGGACACCGAGAAACTGACTCGCGCCCTGCGCGTACCCCTGCTGATTGTTCCGCGCCCGAAGTGACCGCCGCTTCGCAATCCAGCCCGGATGAAGACAGGGCCTGGGCCACCATCCACACCACGCTCCGTCCAGAGGAATTGAGCGACCTCAGCCGCGACGTCGAGGTCCTGTTCCGCCTCAATCCCTATTATTATTTCAACGTCTGGCGCCAGACCGGGCCCGACACCTTTCACGTCGAGTTCGAGAACAAGAGCAACCAGTTGCGCCAGTCGCTCGACCTGCATGTCGCTCACGAGGACGGGCGCGGGCTGACCGTGGCCTATTCCGGCGGAATCAAGAAATACACCGCGTTCACGATCGAACCGGCAACGGGCGGAAGTCGCCTGACCGTTACCGACGACTACAATCTGCTGCCGGTGGCTGAACGCGAACAACGCCAGGCGGAGGTGGACAAGAGCCTCAAGGCCTGGGCGGAATCGTTGCGATTGTATTTTGTGCGGCTCAAGCGCTGGTCATGGCTGCCGGGATGGCGCTGGTATATGCGCCGGGTCTGGATTCCCATGAAACCCTCCGCCCGCCGCATCGTGTGGTTTATCTACCTGATTACCGTGGCGGAGTTTTTCTTTTTTCTGTTCGTCCTGCTGATCTACCTGATCGAACAGAATAATTAACTAGGGAATCTCTGATTTATGAGTTTTCACCGCAGAGTACGCAGAGATCGCAGAGATTTTCCAGTTCATTTTCATGATTTTTCTCTGCGTACTCCGCGCTCTCTGCGGTAGATAATCATATAAATCAGACCTTCCCTAGCGCTGATCACGCACATCACTTTTTCTCGGGTTGGGTTTTTTTCGGAGGTGCAGCCTCCGGTTTGGGGTCGATGACTTGGTAAAAAGTCTCCCCCTTCTTCACCATGCCAAGCTCAGATCGCGCGCGCCCCTCGATGACTTCGAGCCCCTGCTTCAGGTCGTTAACCTGCGCCTCGAGCGTCTGATTACGCTCCTTGAGCTGAGCATTTTCTTTCTGTTGTGCGGCAATCTCCCGATTGAGTCGCCACACGGCTATCACTCCGCCATCGCCAAACCACAGCGGATATTGCAACAGGACCAGCAGCCCCAGAAGGGCATAGGCGGCTAATTTCACAAACTCATTCTAGCCTACTGAACATCTGCCAACTGAGCGTCTCAATTTGCCAGCATGGGAAACGCGCGGCGGCCTGGATATCCGGCCTTCGAGCCCATTTCTTCCTCGATGCGCAGAAGCTGGTTGTACTTGGCCACGCGGTCCGAGCGTGACAGGGAGCCGGTCTTGATCTGGCCGGTGCCGGTCGCCACCGCCAAATCAGCGATGAAACTGTCTTCGGTTTCGCCGGAACGGTGTGAAATGACCGAGGTATAGCCGGCCTGGCGCGCCATGGCGATCGCGGCAAGAGTTTCGCTCAGTGTGCCGATCTGGTTCAGCTTGATCAGGATGGAGTTGGCCACGCCCTGCTTGATGCCCCGCTCCAGAATGGAGGTATTGGTAACGAACAAATCATCACCCACGAGCTGAATTTTCTTCCCTAGCTTTTTCGTCAGCAGTTCCCAGCCAGCCCAATCTTCCTCGCCGCAGGCATCTTCGATAGTAATAACAGGATATTTGTCTGTCCAAACGACCAGTTTGTCGACGAACTGTTCGGCCGTCAGGCTCGTTTTCTCAGATTCCAATAAATATTTTCCGTTTTTATTGAATTCGGAGCTGGCCACATCGATGCCGAGACATACATCCGTGCCTGACTTGTACCCAGCCTTCTCAATGCCCTGAAGAATGACCTGTAGTGCTTCCTCGTTGGACTTGAGATCAGGCGCGAACCCGCCCTCATCGCCCACCGTGGTGCTGAGTTTCATGCCGTGCAATACTTTTTTCAGGGCATGAAACACCTCCGCGCCACAGCGCAAGGCCTCAGTGAATGTGTTTGCACCCACTGGCAGAATCATGAATTCCTGAAAATCAATATTGTTGTCAGCATGGGCGCCGCCGTTAATGATGTTCATCATCGGCACCGGCATTTGCATGGACACATTACCCGCCAGCCCATTGAGATATCGGTAAAGCGGCTGTTTGATATCGGACGCCACAGCGCGCGCGCAGGCGAGCGATACGGCAAGCAGCGCATTGGCGCCAAGGCGCGATTTGTTGTCCGTGCCATCGAGCTCGATCATGGCTCGATCTACGCCGGTTTGGTCTTGCGCATCTTTGCCGAGGAGTGTTTTGCGAATGTCACCGTTCACATGGGCGCAGGCGTTCTTCACGCCTTTGCCGCCATAGCGCCGGGTATCATCGTCGCGCAGTTCGATGGCCTCGCGCGCACCGGTCGAAGCGCCGGAAGGCACAGCGGCACGGCCGATGACGCCGGATTTCAGGATGACATCCGCCTCAATAGTGGGGTTTCCGCGCGAATCCAGAATTTCGCGCGCACGTATATCAGTAATCACAGGCATGGTTGTTATTTCTTAAATGAAAGGAAATTCACCGCAAAGACGCAAAGAGCGCAAAGGTAGAACATTCTTGAAATTTTAAACTTGTCTTTCTCTGCGTCCTTTGCGCCTTTGCGGTGATATTTGGTTTTTCAGTTTGGCATATACGACATTTCGGCGAAGCCGCGGCGCTTGACCGCGGCATCGAGTTCCTTCAGCGTCTCAAGCAAATCCTTCATGCGCCCCAGCGGCCAGGCATTCGGCCCGTCAGAAAGCGCCTTGTCCGGATCCGGATGGGTTTCCATGAACAGGCCCGCGACACCCGTGGCCACCGCCGCGCGCGCCAGCACCGGTACGAACTCGCGCTGACCACCGCTCTTGTTTCCCTGCCCGCCGGGCAATTGCACCGAATGCGTGGCATCGAACACCACGGGGCAGCCGGTCTCGCGCATGATCGCAAGCGAACGCATGTCCGAGATCAGGTTATTGTATCCAAAGGAAACACCGCGTTCGCACACGAGGACACGACCCTTGCCACCGGCCTCGACGGCCTTGTCGACGACATTCTTCATGTCATGCGGCGCGAGGAACTGGCCCTTCTTGATATTAACCGGCTTGCCGGCGCCCATGACCGCCCTGATGAAATCGGTTTGGCGGCACAGAAACGCGGGGGTTTGCAGGACGTCCACCGCGGCGGCTACAGCCGCAATTTCATCGACCTCGTGTACGTCGGTCAGTACCGGCACGCCGATCTGTTTGCGCACCTTGGCCAGAATTTCAAGGCCCTTTTCCATGCCCATCCCACGGTAGGATTTCGAGGAGCTGCGGTTGGCCTTGTCATAGGACGATTTATAGATAAACGGGATGCCGAGGCTGTGGGTGATTTCCTTGAGCTGGCCGGCGGTATCCAGCGCCAGCTGCTCGGTTTCGATGACACAGGGTCCGGCAATGAGGAAAAACGGCCGGTCCAGCCCGGCCTCGAAACCACAGAGCTTCATGTCGCGGCGGCCTGCGTGCGTGGCACGTCCTGGGAATGGCGTGCGCGCGCGGCCTGGACATACCCAATGAACAGCGGATGGCCATCGCGGGGTGTCGAGGTGAATTCAGGATGAAACTGCACGCCAACAAACCAGGGATGATCCTTGAGCTCGATAATTTCCACCAGCATATTATCCATGGAGGTCCCGGCAATCACCAAGCCCTTCTCCTGCAACATATCGCGGTAGTGATTGTTGAATTCATAACGATGACGATGCCGCTCGACGATGGAATCTTTGCCATACAAGCCTCGTACATGAGTTCCGGGCATCAACTTGCATTCCTGGCCACCCAGACGCATGGTGCCACCGAGATCGTCACCCTCGCGACGCTTCTCTTTCTCACCTTCGGCCGTAATCCATTCCGTGATCATGGCAATCACGGGATGCGGCGTCTTGGAGTTAAACTCGGTGCTGTGCGCGCCCTTGAGGCCAACCACGTTACGAGTATATTCGATTACGGCCACCTGCATGCCGAGGCAGATGCCAAGATAGGGAATTCCCTTCGTGCGCGCGTAGTTAACCGCCTTGATCTTGCCCTCGATCCCACGCTCGCCGAAGCCGCCTGGCACCAGAATCGCATCGACATCTTCCAGTTGCGCCGTTCCCTGAGAATCAATCAGCTCGGAATCCACGTAGCGAATATTGACCCGCGTCAGCGTGTGCAGTCCGGCGTGCTTCAGGGCCTCGGACAATGACTTATAGGATTCCGTGAGGTGCACGTACTTGCCAACCATGGCCACGGTAATTTCTCCGGTCGGATGCTCCATGGCATGCACAACCTTGTCCCATTCTGACAGATTGGCCCGACGCGCATTGAGGTGCAGCTTTTCCACGACGATCTCATCCAGCCCCTGCTCGTGCAACAGTCGCGGAATCTTGTAGATGTTGTCCACGTCGAGTGCCGTGATAACCGCACGCGTGGGCACGTTGGTAAACAACGCTATTTTGCGGCGATCGTCCTCTGGCAGCGGACGCTCCGCGCGGCACAACAGGATGTCCGGCTGAATGCCGAGTGACAGCAGTTCCTTGACCGAATGCTGTGTGGGTTTGGTTTTGAGTTCACCGGCCGCCGCGATGTACGGCACCAGCGTCAAATGGAGATACACGACATTACTGTGTCCGTGCTCAACTCCCAGTTGGCGTATCGCTTCGACAAACGGTTGCGATTCGATATCGCCCACCGTGCCGCCGATCTCGACCAGCGCCACGTCGGCGTCGTTGGCGCCTTGCTGGATACAACGTTTTATCTCGTCCGTGATATGCGGGATGACTTGCACGGTGGCGCCCAGGTAATCACCCCGGCGCTCCTTGCGAATAACATTCTCGTAAATTTTGCCGGTGGTGAAATTGTTGCGCTTACTCATTTTCGTGCGCACGAAGCGCTCGTAATGCCCGAGGTCAAGGTCGGTTTCAGCGCCATCCTGGGTGACGTACACCTCGCCATGCTGATACGGGCTCATGGTGCCCGGATCGACGTTAATGTAGGGGTCCAGCTTGAGAAGGGTAACCTTGAGGCCGCGTGCTTCGAGGATGGTACCCAGCGACGCGGAGGCAATGCCTTTGCCCAGAGAGGACACGACACCGCCGGTCACAAAGACAAATTTAGTCATTTCGGCCCGTTTAGCAGGAGTTGAGTAACGCCGCAGAACGGAAACACAAGCTACCAGATGACGGTGCTTTGCACAACCGATTTATATAGAAACAAAAAATAGCTCACCGCAAAGGCGCAAAGGACGCAAAGAAAGGCGAATTTCAAATTACAAAATACTTACTTTTTCCTTTGCGCTCTTTGCGTCTTTGCGGTGAAATTTCCCTTTTTTCAGGCCTCTTAAAAGCCACGAAATTAGGGCACGGGATCAAGCCGCAATTTCCATCCCGGTTCGTTCGCTCGCGCCACATACGGTTCACACACCCAGCGATCGCCAATGGCGGCGAGATCTCCATTGACATAAACCAGCGGCAGACGATTGCGTTCCCATGGCGGGATGCCAGCTTCCTGAAGGAGTTTCTTGAGCTTGTGATGGTGCGCGCGACCGGGAAGGCGGCAAATTTCGCCGCCCTGACGCAGTCCAACAATAATGGGGAACTGGCCAATGCGGTCATGCGACAGGCCGTCACCCTGTGATTTCTCGGCGCGTAATAATCCCACGCCCGGGATTTCCAGAGGATCTGTCAGCTTCCAGTGATTTCTCCAGCCGGAATTCGTTGCGCCACGCGGTCTTAACACAATGAGCTCATCACGATAGCGGCACACTTCGGCTCCAGGCCAGCGAATCACGGCCCGGTTTGAGCGCGGGTCCCGCATGACCTGCATCAGCACTTGATCCAGATGCATGGCGGACGGTGCCTGAAAACCCTGGCGACGCAGCCAATAGCGGACAAGATTGCGCTGCCTAGGAGGGGTCAATCCCCGTAGCGCTGCCACCGATAATTTAGCCTTCTCCATGCCACCGCACACTTTCAAATCTGATTCCGCCAGCTCGTCCAGCAACTCTCCCGCCTCCGCCGCCATGCCCGCCGAACGTGAGATTCGGCGCGATGCCTCAGGCCAATGCGCCTCCAGCAAGGGAAATACCTGATGGCGTAGATAGTTCCGCGAGAGCCGCAAGTCGCTATTGCTGGCGTCCTCAATCCATTGCAGATTTTCCTGTCGGGCATAATTGGCCAGCTGTTCCCGGGTAAAACCCAGTAACGGTCGCGCCAGGCGGCCGGCGCGAAACGCTGTCATGGCTGGCATGGCCGCCAGGCCGGGCACACCGGCCCCACGGAGCAGTTGTAATAATACGGTTTCGGCCTGGTCATCGGCATGGTGGGCCGTGAGCAATACTTCGCCTTTTCCAACATTCCGCGCCAGACAGGCATAGCGCGCACGACGTGCAGCGTCTTCCAGCCCATGCTCGCGGATTTGCGTGACCTGCACGCGTTCCACCGTGCAAGGAACTTGCAGACGTTCGCAGGTTTGCTGCACGCGCTGCGCCCAACTGGAAGAATCGGGGTGCAGCCCATGGTCCACGTGGATCGCGTGTAAAGGCAAGTCCAGCGATGCGCGCAAGGCACCCAGCGCATGCAGAAGCACACAGGAATCAAGACCGCCGCTGAAAGCGATTTTCAGTGGTGTAGCGGAGGACAGGCCCAGGCGGTGCAGGACATCCGCCAATGTCGAGGGAGAAAAGATGGGCTTCGCCCCCGACATCCTGTCTCCCGCGACATTAGTGCGTCCCTGCACGTCTTCAATGCTCTTCATATTCGCCGTAATGCATCAAGCGGTCGTAGCGCCTTTCGAGCAGGCGTTCGAGCGGCACGGAACCCAGATTATTGAGAGTGGCAATCAGGGATGATTTCAGGGTCTTGGCGATCTCGTCCATGTCACGATGCGCACCGCCCAGCGGCTCCGTCACGATTTCATCCACCAAGCCCTGGCGGTTCAAACTTTCAGCGGTAATGCCCATGGCCTGTGCCGCCTCCGCGGCCATGTCGGCGGAACGCCACAGTATCGAGGCGCAACCTTCGGGTGATATCACGGAATATGTCGAATACTGCAACATCAGTAACCGGTCACACACGCCAATGGCAAGCGCCCCGCCCGACCCTCCCTCACCGATAACAACGCTCACGATAGGAGTGTGCAGCCGCGCCATTTCATAGAGATTGCGCGCGATGGCCTCGCTCTGGCCGCGTTCTTCCGCGCCGACACCGGGATAGGCCCCCGGGGTATCGATCAGCGTGATCAGGGGCAAATGGAAACGTTCCGCGATGCGCATGAGACGCAAGGCCTTGCGATAACCTTCCGGTCGCGGCATGCCGAAATTACGCCGCACCTTTTCGCGCGTATCGCGCCCTTTCTGATGCCCAATCACCACCACCGGACGTCCGTCGAGTCGCGCCAACCCACCGACGATCGCCGGGTCATCGGAAAAAGTACGATCGCCATGCAACTCTTCGAATTCAGTGAAAACACGCGCGAGGTAATCCAGCGTGTAAGGACGCAGCGGATGGCGCGCGAGCTGCGAGATTTGCCACGAAGTCAGTGAATGGAAAATCGATTCGGTCAGCTTGCGGCTTTTGGCGCTGAGCTTGTTAATTTCATCATTGATGTTGATCGCCCCGCCCTTATCGGCGTAACGCAAGGCTTCGATCTTGGCTTCCAGATCGGCGATGGATTGTTCGAAGTCGAGGTAGTTTTGATTCATGAATATTGAATAAGGATTTATATGACTATTCGACGCGAAGACGCGAAGACGCAAAGTTTTTGATATTTTTGATCATGCCTTTCTTTGCGTCTTTGCGACAAGAATTAATATTAACGATAGATAAGATGCACGTTACGTTCGCCGGCAAAGTGTGACAGACGCTCCAGCAGCGTGTTCGTCGGACTGATTCTCCATTCATCGCCCAAAACGATCTCGGCTTCCGCCAAGGTGCCCTGATAGTGCAGAAACACCGGACACTTTCCTTGGCCCGCGGGGCTGAGAATTTCCTTCAGCTCCTCAACGAAACCGTTGCCCGCCTCATCGGCATTCACATCGATCACCAGGCGCGCGCTGAAAGCGGCACGGGCCTGGTCAATATTATAGAGCTTCTCGGCGGACATTTTGAATCCGCCCGTATATTCGTCCACGCTGACCTGACCTTCCACGACGAGCAAGGTGTCCTTGGCCAGCAGCTCCCGGCTCTGTGCATACAGATCGGAAAACACCGCCAGCTCCAAGCGTCCGGTACGATCATCGAGCGTCACGAAGGCCATGCGGTCACCGCGACGAGTTTGCATGGTGCGGCTTGCCACCACCAACCCCGCTACCACCACGGTGCTGTTCGCAGAAGGCTTGAGCTCGGCGATCGTGGCGTCCGTGATGTGCTGGAGTTCCTCGGCGTAACGCGCGATCGGGTGTCCGGTGAGATACAGTCCCAATGTTTCACGTTCGCCATCGAGACGCTGTTCCTCGCTCCACTCGGCCACAATTTCGTAAACATGAGCCTCCGTGGGCGCCGCGGCGGCACCGAAAATATCCTCCTGCCCGGCTTCGAGGTTGCGGCTGTGCTGATCGGCCGCGGCCAGCGCGGTATTGAGCGAGGTCATCAGCGCGGCCCGGTGCGTACCGAGGCCGTCAAGCGCACCGGCACGGATGAGCGATTCCAGTACCCGGCGGTTGACCTTGCGCAAATCGATGCGTTGGCAGAAATCAAAAAGATCTTTGAAAGACCCTTCGCGATTGCGTTCCTGCAAGATTGTATCGATAGCCGCTTCACCCAATCCCTTGATCGCACCCAACCCGTAAAGAATCGTTTCGTCATCCACCGAAACGAAATGGTATTCACAGCGGTTGATGTCGGGCGGCAGAATATTCAGCTTCATGTCACGACATTCGGCCATCATGGTCACCACCTTGTCGGTCTTGTCCATGTCCGACGAGAGCACCGCCGCCATGAAGGCCGCCGGGTAATGCGCCTTGAGCCAGGCCGTCTGGTAGGCAATCAGCGCGTAGGCCGCCGAATGCGAGCGGTTGAATCCATAGCCGGCAAATTTCTCGATAACGTCGAAGATATGCGTGGCCAGCTTATCGCTCACAGCACGCGCCACCGCGCCCTGGACAAAGCCCTCGCGCTGCATGGCCATTTCTTCCGGTTTTTTCTTGCCCATGGCGCGGCGCAGCAAGTCAGCACTGCCGAGCGTATAACCCGAAAGCACCCGCGCGATCTGCATGACCTGTTCCTGATACAGAATCACCCCGTAGGTAGGCTTCAGGATTGGTTCAAGACTCGGGTGCAGGTATTTGATCGCTGTGCGCTTGTGCTTGCGATTAATGAAGTCATCCACCATTCCCGACTGCAACGGTCCCGGACGAAACAACGCCACCAAGGCGATGATTTCTTCAAAATTGTCCGGTTGCAGGCGCAGAATGAGGTCCTTCATGCCGCGCGATTCCAGCTGGAACATGGCCGTGGTGCGCGCGGATTTGATCAGCGCAAACGTCGCCGGATCGTCGATAGGAAGCTGTTCGATGACAATCGGCGGTTCGCCATTTTTTTCACGCACGATATTGATCGTCTTGACGGCTTTGTCGATGATCGTAAGCGTACGCAGGCCGAGAAAATCGAATTTGACCAGACCGATCTTCTCGACGTCCTCCATGTCAAACCCGGTCACCGTCTGCTTGCCGCCCTGCTCGCAGTACAACGGCATGAAGTCGGTGAGCGGTCCGGGGGCAATCACCACGCCGCCGGCGTGCTTGCCGGCGCTGCGCGCCAATCCTTCCAGCGTGCGCGCCGTGTCGAGCAGCTCGCGCACATCCTCTTCCTTCTTGTAACGTTCCGCCAACTGCGGCTCGATTTCGAGCGCGCGCTCCAGGGTAATGCCGATTTCAAAGGGGATAAGTTTTGCCAGCTTGTCCACGTAACCATAAGGCTGGTCCATGACGCGTCCGACATCGCGCACCACCGCCTTGGCCGCCATGGTGCCGTGGGTGATGATCTGCGCCACCCGGTCCTGGCCATAGCGTTTGGTAACGTATTCGATCACTTCATCGCGCCGCTCCATGCAAAAGTCCACATCGAAGTCCGGCAGCGAGACACGCTCGGGATTGAGGAAACGCTCAAACAGCAGCTCGTATTTGATCGGATCGAGCTCGGTAATGCCGAGACACCAGGCCACCAGCGACCCGGCGCCGCTGCCTCTCCCCGGCCCGACCGGGATGCCATTCTGCTTGGCCCACTGAATGAAATCCGCCACGATCAGGAAGTAACCGGGAAAACCCATCTTGGTGATGGTGGACAACTCCAACTCCAGGCGCTCGGAATAAGCGGCGCGGCTGGCTTCGCGTTTGTCCTCCGGCATCAATTGCAATCGTGCTTCCAGGCCTTGATGCGATTGCTGACGCAACAAGGTATCGATTGTCATTCCCTCCGGCACCGGGTAGGCCGGCAGGTAATATTTTCCCAGCTCAAGGCGCAAATTACAGCGACGTGCTATTTCGACGGTATTTTCAATCGCCTCGGGGATGTCCTGGAACAACTCGCCCATTTCCTCACTGCTGCGGAAATATTGCTGTGTCGTGTAGCGCCGCGGCCGGCGGGTGTCGGTCAGCACGCGACTGTCCTGAATGCAGGTCCGCACCTCGTGCGCATCGAAGTCGTCTGGCTGCAGGAACACCACATGATTTGTCGCCACCACCGGCAATGACAATCGTTGCGCGAGATCCACGGCGGCATGATTGTAATCTTCCTGAAACGCCTGGCCGGTACGCTGAAGTTCCAGATAAAAGCTGTCAGGGAACCACTGTTGATAGACGCGCGCCTGTTCTTCCGCCTGTATCGCGTTGCCGGACAACAACATCTGGCCGATTTCACCTTCGATTGCGCCCGACAGGGCAATCAGCCCAGACATCGGCGCCTCAAGCCACGATTTACTGAGACAAGGCTTGCCCGATTGCTGTCCATCAACATAGGTGCGCGTCAGCAGACGGCAGAGCCGACGGTAACCCTCCGTGCTCTGACACAGCAGCACCAACCGATAAGGCTTATGCGGGTCGGCGGGATTTTCCAGCCAGACGTCCGCCCCGACGATGGGTTTCACTCCAGCAGCGCACGCGGCCTGGTAAAACTTGACCACCCCAAAAAGGTTGGCCAAATCCGTAACCGCCACGGCCGGCATACCATGACGGACGGCGGTTTTTACCAGATCGTCCGTGCGGACGATGCCGTCCGCCAGGGAAAATTCGGTATGGACTCTGAGATGAACGAAAGGCCGGGTCACGCCCGGTATTTGACCGTAAATCCAAGGGTCAGGGAAGCAGTAAAAACCTGTTGCTCCGGCGCCTAATTGGCCTGATTCATTAGGTTTTTTCAAACGTCAAGATATAATGTTAATCAGGCACATCTAATCTGCGGTGCAAGCGGCTGAAACTCAATAAATGAGCATTACCGAAGTCATTACAAATCCCCGTGTCAGGCAGTGGCTCCCCGGAGTTCTCAATGGCGGGATGCTGCTACTCCTCACGGCAAGTCTGGCCCAATGGACATGGCTGCTGGTTAAGCCTCCCTTGCCGCCACTCATGATGGCGCCACCTCCGCCCCCGACGCTTGCCAATACTTTTTCATTACAGCCCCTGTTGGCGGCGCATTTGTTCGGTCAGGTCAGCCAGGAGCTGACCGGTGGGCGCCTGGACAACCTCCCCATCAGCAGCCTGAATCTGGTTCTGGCCGGGGTGATCGCCTCGGGCACCGGCGGTTACGCGCTGATAGCGGTCAACGGGCAATCGCAAGAACCATTTGCAGTCGGCCAGACGATCACGGGTGGGGCAGTATTACAGGCGGTTTACTCGGACCGGGTCGTGATTGGACGCAATGGCACGCTCGAAAGCCTGCTGCTGGAAGGGGCGGATAATTCACAATCACCGCAAGAGATGGTGGCGCGCACCACTCACAGGCCGGCCAAGGATGCCACTGGTGTCGTACGGGAAACAGGGGCCAACCAATATATGGTAGAGCGCGATCAATTGGCCGCCCAGATACGCACACCGGAGTTCCTGAAGCAGGCAACATTAGCCCCCTCCAGTGGCGGTGGATTTCTGGTGCGACAAATTCAGCCGAACAGCCTCTACGAAAAACTGGGGCTGCGCGCGGGGGATGTCATCAAGTCCGTCAATGGGCAACCGATCAATACGGCGGAAGATGCGATCAAGCTTTACCAGCAGTTGTCCAGCATCAATTCTGTGCAATTGGAAATCGCTCGCAGCGGCAAAAGTGAGTCACTTTTTTATCAGTTTGCGCAAAACTAGAGCCGCTTCCAAATGAGCATTACTTCAATAATATGATTGGATTCAGAATGAATATTTCCCGCCATTATCTGGCAGCAAGCCTAGGCAGCCTATTGGTCGGTGTATTGCTGGCCACGCCCCATGCATTGCATGCACAGCAACCAGGAGAGGAAGCCGGACAAGATGAACCGCCTGTGATGGCCGTTCCGCCCCCTGCCCCTCCTGGAAGCCACCAACCCGGGTCACCCCTGACGCCAATGGGGGTCGCGCCCTCGGCACGACCGACTACACCCATGCCACCTTCCCGGCCATCGGCAACGATGCCAACGGCCACGGCACCCACCGGACCAGCGCTTCGTCCCGGTGAAATGATGTTCAATTTCCAGGAAGCGGATATTCAGGCCGTGGTGAAAACCGTGTCACAGATCACCGGGAAGAATTTCCTGCTCGACCCACGTGTCAAAGGCAGGCTGACGATTATCTCCACCCAACCGGTTTCCAAGAATGCCATTTATCAGATATTTCTCGCGTCACTGAAAGCGCAGGGCTACACCGCCGTCGATAGCGCCAGCGGTTTCATCAAACTGGTTCCGCTCGGGGACGCCAAGCAGAACGCCGATGTCAGCACTGGTGTCATGCCACGTCCCGGCGAGCAGACTATCACGCACGTCATCACGGTCCAGCACAGTTCCGCCGCGCAACTGGTACCGCTGCTGCGTCCGCTGATGGCGCCGACCAGTCAGCTTTCGGTTTACCCACCCAGCAACACCTTGATTGTCACGGATTACGCCGACAACATTCGTAATCTGTTGCGCATTGTCGAGATCATTGACCAGCGGGGCGGGGCAGAGTTTGCCATCATCCCTTTGAAGCACGCCTCGGCGCTGGACATCGCGGACATGGTCGTCCGGCTTTATCCCAATATTTCACAATCATCCGGAATCCCCACCCCGGCTCAGGCTGCCACGGGAGAGGCGGATCGCGTCAACATCCTGCCCGATCTTCGTACCAACAGTTTGCTGGTACGCGCAGAAAACCAGGGCGCCATCAAAGATCTGCGTGAATTTGTCGAGAAACTCGACGTGCCGGCCAGAGTCTCGGGCAATACCCGCGTGGTGTATTTGCGCAACGCCGAAGCCACCAAACTCGCTGAAATACTTCGCGGCTTGTTGTCGGGTGAGGCTCGCTCACAAACGGCTGCGCCCGCGATACCGGGACGACCCGCGGCAGCACGATCCGGTGTGGAGTCGTCGCAAATCCAGGCGGACGAGGCCACCAACTCACTGATCATCAGTGCACCGGATGCGGTGTTTAACAATTTGCGCGCCGTGATTGAAAAGCTCGACGTGCGGCGCGCACAGGTGTATGTCGAGGCACTCATCGCAGAAATTACCACCGACAAGGCATCGCAATTCGGATTCCAGTGGGCAACGGGCACACAGGCTGGAAGTGGAGCTGTTGCCGGGTTGGCCAATTTCCCGAATTCCGGCGCCTCGATCGCCGGGGTAGCTGCCAATCCTACGTCGCTGGGCTCTGTGGGTGGGTTGTCGTTGGCCTATCTCGGCAAAAAAATCACCCTGTCGGACGGTACAGAAGTGCGCAGCCTCGGAGCGTTGGCTCGCGCGCTCGAAGAAAAGAGTATCGGCAACATTCTGTCCACGCCCAATATTCTCACGCTGGATAATGCGGAGGCAAAAATTGTCGTTGGCCAGAATGTTCCATTCGTAACAGGGAGTTTCTCGCAGGCGACTTCCACCAGCGGTACCGTTAATCCGTTCCAGACTATCGAACGCAAGGATGTCGGCCTCACCCTGAAAATCAAGCCCCAGATATCGGAAGGTGGCTCCGTCAAACTCCAGATCTCCCAGGAAAGTTCGAGCGTCTCTCAGGCCACGGGTGTGCAAGCCTCGGATCTGATCACGAATAAACGATCTCTCGATACGACTGTCGTGGTGGATGATGGCAACACCATCGTGCTGGGAGGATTGATCGAGGACAGCATGAGGGAAAACACCCAGGCCGTTCCCTTTCTGGGCCGCATTCCACTCCTGGGCTGGCTGTTCAAATACCGGACCGAAACTAAAACCAAGACTAATCTTATGGTTTTTTTGCGTCCGGTCATCGTCCGCGGTCCTGAAGACAGTTACAGTTTTACTTCCAGCCGCTATGCGCACATTCGCGCCGAACAAAAGAAAATCATCAAGCAGCCGGCTCCCATTCTTGAAGAATTCAAGCCGAGGGAGCCATTACCGCCTGCTCCATCCGAGGGGAAGAGGGACGTAAACGTTTCCGATGAAATTCCGTCGGACAAAATATTTGGGCCGCCCGGTATTTCAGACTCGACGTCGTCATCAGATCGCGCAACGCCTTAACCACTCTTGACGGCCGCCATGGACAACGCGCCCGACCTGCAAACCCTGGACCCCACCTGGACTCAGCGCCTGCCTTACCATTTTGCGCGCCGCCACGGCGTTATTAGCGCCTGCGTGCGTGACGGTCTGCTGGAAGTCTGGGCCAAACCGGGCGTGTCGAGTGCCACCCTGGCGGAGCTGGATCGCGCCCTCGGGCAACCCATTCAAGTACGCGAACTGAGCGCGGCGCTCTTCGATTCCGCCCTCAACCGCGCCTATGAGCGCGGCGTGTCGCAGGCCATGGATATTGTCGACGACCTCGATGAAGACCTGGATCTGGCGGAGCTGACGCAAAACCTCCCGCAGGCCACGGACCTGATGGAGAGCGAAGACGATGCGCCGATCGTGCGATTGATTAACGCCCTCCTGACCCAGGCGGTGCGCGAGAATGCTTCTGACATCCACATCGAACCGTTCGAGACCCGCACCGTGGTGCGCTACCGCATCGACGGCGTGCTGCGGGATATCATCGAGCCGCAACGTGCCCTGCACGGCGTGATCGTCTCGCGCGTCAAGATCATGGCCAGCCTCGATATCGCCGAAAAACGCCTACCGCAGGACGGCCGTATCACGCTGCGTCTTGCGGGCCGGCCGGTGGATGTGCGTGTTTCGACCGTGCCGACCGGCCATGGCGAACGCGTCGTCCTGCGCCTGCTGGACAAGCAGGCCGGTCGCCTCGACCTGACCGGACTGGGCATGTCGGACAGTACCCTGAAAATATTGGTAGCGCAGATTAACCAGCCGCACGGAATCATTCTCGTCACCGGCCCCACCGGCTCGGGCAAAACCACCACGCTTTACGCCGCACTGGGCAAGCTCGACAGTACTCAACACAATATTCTCACGGTCGAGGATCCTGTCGAATACGACCTTGACGGCATCGGGCAGATGCAAGTCAACGCCAAAATCGATCTCACGTTCGCGCGGGCGCTGCGCTCCATTCTGCGGCAGGACCCGGACATCATCATGATTGGCGAAATTCGCGATCTCGAAACGGCGCAGATCGCGGTACAGGCGAGCCTGACCGGCCACTTGGTGCTGGCCACGCTGCACACCAACGACGCCGTCGGCGCCGTGACACGTCTGGTGGACATGGGCGTGGAGCCGTTTCTGGTAGCGTCGAGCCTGCTCGGTGTGCTGGCGCAGCGACTGGTACGCAAGCTCTGCCCAGTCTGTCGTCGGGAGCATGTACCGGACACGGCGGAAATGAAAATGCTCGAAGACAGCCAGGGTAAAGGCACAAGGTCCATATACATGCCCGGAACTTGTGCCACCTGTTCCAACACGGGATACCAGGGAAGAACCGGAATATACGAGTTACTGAGCATTGACGAGAGTATGCGCACCCTCATCCATGACGGCGCGTCCGAGGGGAGATTGCGTGAGTATGCGCGTGCGCACGGCATGCGCACCATTCGCGACGACGGATTGCGCTGGGTCCATGCGGGCGCAACCAGTCTTGAAGAAGTGTTGCGCGTGACACGCGAATGATCAGAACCTGTCTCAAAATCATTTCCCCCTCCCCTCGCGGGAGGGGGCTGGGGGGAGGGGGAGAAATCAGACGGAATACGAAACTGAATTTTCCGGTGACATTTCTCACCCCCACCCTGACCCTCCCCCGTCAAGGGGGAGGGAACTTATCTTTAAGATCAGTAGCCCGGATGGAGCGCAGCGCAATCCGGGGGCTCGTCAAGATTTCCCCGGGTTCCGGCGCTACGCGCCTGCACCCGGGCTACATCGGAGGGCCGTAGCACATGGCGGCCTTTGAATATCAGGCGCTGGATGCCATGGGACACGCCGTCAAGGGCGTGATGGAAGGCGATGCCGAGCGCCAGGTGCGCGCAACCCTGCGCGAAAAGGGGCTCACTCCGCTGCAGGTCGAGATTATTGACCAGCGCGCCGAGTCCAAACGCAGCGGTTGGCAATTCTCCTTGCGTCGCGGCATTCCCGGTGCCGAGTTGGCGTTAATCACGCGCCAGTTTGCCACCCTTATTAACGCAGGCCTGACCATCGAAGAATGTCTCAACGCCCTCATTGAACAAACGGATACCGCGCGCTCCCGCGCCGTGCTGGCCGGGGTGCGCACGCGCCTGCTGGAGGGCCAGTCATTGGCGCGCAGTCTGGCGCAGTTTCCCGATTCCTTTCCGGACATATTCCGCAGCATGGCGGATGCCGGCGAACAGTCCGGCAAACTCAGCGAGGTTCTCGAACGCCTGGCGGATTACACCGAGAATCGGCAATCGCTTCAGCAAAAGGTTTTACTCGCCTTCATTTATCCGGCGTTGGTCACGCTGGTAGCGCTCGCGGTGGTAATTGGCCTCGTCGTTTATGTCGTACCGCAGGTCACGCGTGTTTTCGAAAACACCGGACAACAATTACCGCTCGCCACGGAAATACTCATTGCCACCAGTAATTTTCTGCGTGCCGGAGGCTGGTGGTGGTTGATTGGCTCTGTGGTTGCATTCTTTGCGTTCCGTGTTGCCCTGCGTGAACCACATTTACGCCTGCGTTGGCATCACCTGTTATTAAGGATGCCGCTGGTAGGGCGCCTGCTGCGCGGCACCAACGCGGCACGTCTTTCCAGCACCCTGGGTATCCTGACATCCAGCGGCATACCACTGCTTAATGCCATGCAGTCGGCGGTGCATACCGTGACCAACCTTCCCATGCGCGCCGCCGTGGAAGATGCGCTGCGCCAGGTGCGCGAAGGCGGGAGTCTCGCACGCTCACTCGGCAAAACCAAACTTTTCCCGCCCATGGTGATCCATTTGATCGCCAGCGGCGAGGCCACCGGTAAGCTCGACCAGATGCTGGATCGCGCCGCCGCCGCGCAGACGCGGGAACTGGAGAACTGGGTACGGGCGCTGACCGCCCTGCTCGAACCGATGTTAATCCTGGTGATGGGCGCGATCGTGTTATTTATCGTGCTTGCCATCCTGTTGCCTATTTTTGAAATGAATCAACTCATCAAATGAGGATGTTTATGAAACGCATGGTCCGGATCAACAGCGCCGCAAGAGGCTTCACACTCATCGAAGTCCTGGTTGTCGTGGTAATTCTCAGCATCCTCGCGGCGCTGATTGTTCCCCGCATCATGGACCGTCCGGATCAGGCGCGTATGGTCGCGGCCAAAAGCGACATTCAGGCCATCACCAATGCGCTCAAACTTTATCGTCTGGACAACGGGACTTATCCCACGACCGAACAGGGTTTACAGGCGTTGGCCAAGAAACCGGAAACCGGTGAGGTCCCGCGTAACTGGAAATCCAGTGGCTACCTCGACCGACTACCCAAGGACCCGTGGAAAAACGATTACCAGTACCTGAACCCCGGCCTGCACGGTGAAATCGACGTGTTCAGCTTCGGCGCCGATGGACAGCCCGGCGGTGATGGCATCAATGCCGACCTCGGGTCGTGGAATATCGATTCCTGAGTCTGGACCATGAATCCGCCGCGTTCGCAACAGGGCTTCACGCTGATCGAGGTTGCCGTGGTGATGCTGGTTATTGTCATTGTTCTCGGCATTGTCAGCGTTAACCTTGAACCTGACCGGGAAACCCCGGTACGCGACGAAGCCCGGCGCATGGCGCTACTGCTGCAAACCGCACAAGAAGAGGCCATTTTGCAGGGAAAGATCCTGGCGGTGTCCATCGAGCGCGAGGGTTATTATTTCCTGATGCTGAACGATAAAAACGAGTTCAAGCCAATGACAGATGATGAGGTGCTCCACGCCCGTCCACTGCCTGCCGGCATTGTTATCTCATCTATCGATATTGAAGGTCTGCCGGAAAACGAAAAACCGCGTTTGATCCTGCTGCCAACCGGCGAACTTCCTCCGTTCACCGTTATTTTCTCACACGGTGACATTCGATGGCAGGTGGAAGGAACACTCACGGGTGAAATTTCGTCACAAGCTGCTTCAACACCGGTAAAGACATAATGCACCGACTTCGCCGTGGATTTACTCTGGTCGAGGTGCTGGTGGCGCTGGCCGTGCTGGCAATAGCGCTCGCCGCTATCCTGCGAGCCATGGGTCAAGCGATAGATGCCACCAGCACGTTACGTGAGCGCAATATCGCGCTCTGGGTGGCACAAAATCGGCTGGTCGAGCATCAAATGCGACGTGACTGGCCAGCCGCTGACACGAAAGATGGCGACGCCGAGATCGGCGGCGTGAAATGGTATTGGCGGGAACAAGTCTCCACCACGCCTGAACCCAGAATCCGGCGCATTGAAATAACCGTCCGGCGCATCGCCGACAGCCAGAATACACAAGCCAGGCTGGTGGGTTACCTGCGCAACACCACTGACACAAAAGCGGCCGGCACATGAATCGCAACCGTGGCTTCACACTTCTTGAACTTTTGGTAGCGATCGGGATTTTCGCCCTGATCTCCGGAATAGCGTACGGAAGCCTCACACGATTGATGGCCGATCGCCAACGTCTGGAAGTCGAGCATAATTTCTGGCGCAGCCTGTCGCTCACCTTCGCGCGCCTCGAAGAAGATCTGTCGCAGGCGCGTGAGCGCTCGGTGCGCGATGTCATCGGCTTCGCCCAACCCGCGTTCCGCGGACAACCCACGGACACACGTTCCACAGGAACACCCAGCGTGGAGTTCACGCGCGGAGGCGTGCTGACATTCAGCGACGGGGCGCGCAGTGATTTGCAGCGCGTCGCCTACCGCCTCGTTGACGGAACACTGAAGCGGCTCACCTGGCCCGTGCTCGATATGGGTCCACAAACCGTCCCGCTTGAATCCCCGATCTTGAACAACGTCGAGGAATTTCGCGTGCGTTTCTATGCCCCCGCCGGAGCCTGGCTCGATCTGTGGCCAGTCGAAGGCATCAGTGAAATATTGCCTCGCGGCATTGAAGTTAAAATGACACTCAAGGGGCGCGGCGAGTTCACGCGTCTGTTTCTGGTCAATGGCTAGGCAAACATTCACTCCAGCCTCACGACAACACGGGCTGGCACTAATCACCGCCATGCTGGTGGTCGCCATTGCCGCCACGACGGCGGCATATCTGAGCTTCGATCAACAGATCTGGCTGCGCCAGGCGCAAAATCTGACTGATCGTGCCCAGGCAGAAGTAGTGCGCGCCGGCGCGCAGGAATGGGCCATCACGATACTGGCGAAGGACGCCAAGGACAGCAAGAACGACGATCTGACCGAGGATTGGGCCAAGCCGCTGCCGCCGCTCGCGGTCGAGGGTGGTCAGGTCACGGGCCGCATCTTCGATGCGCAGGGGAAATTCAACCTCAACAATCTGGTTCGCGGAGGAGCACCCAGTCCAGCTGACATCGGAGCCTTTAAGCATCTTCTTGAATCATTTTCGATTGATCCAAACCTTAGCGACGCCGTGATCGACTGGATCGATGCCGATAGCAATGCCAGCTCCGCCGGGGCCGAGGACATTGATTATCTTCAGATGAAAATCCCCTATCGCGCCGCCAATCAGCCGCTGCAAAGCGTGGAGGAACTGCGCCTGGTGCGCGGCTTTACCAAGGAGCTCGTCGATAAGCTCCGCCCCTGGATCAGTGCCCTGCCGCAACCCACGGAAACCAATCTCAACACAGCGCCCAAGGAGGTGCTGAGCGCTGTTTTCTACACGCTTCCAATATCGGCCATTGAATCATTCATGGCGCAGCGCCCATACAAGAATCAAGTGCAGATGGGACAGGAACTTGTCAAATTGGCGGCCGGCACCACCCTGCCGCAGGCATTCTATGGCATCAAAAGCAGTTATTTCGAAGTTGAAGTGACAACCCTGTTCGGCCGCTACCAGCGCACCACGCAGGCCTTGATCCAGCGTTCCGCGGGCGAGGCGGGTTTTCGCGCTCTGTGGCACAGCCAGCGCCTGTTCGCTGGATTTGCCAGTTCAGAGTCAGGCCTTGATGAAAACCCCGATACCGCCACGGGTGGGAATATATAATGATGTACAGAAATAGCTCGACCCGATAAAAATGGCCGCCCCACAAACTTCCCGCACTATGCGCAAATTTACTTCAGCGCCCTGGCTGCAATCCCTGCGGCAGGCCTTGTCGCGCAAAGGCGGTACTCTGGAATTACTGCTCCCGCGCGGCTGGCCGGAAAGCCAAGGCATGGTTCAATGGCGCCTGCGTGAAGGACCGGGAGTGGCGCCTCACGGTAAGGTGGCAGAGCTGAATCAAATCCCGGGTGTCAGTGTCATGACGCGCGTGCAGGTATGGACACCGCCTTCCGACAGCTTGCTGACGCGGGTGACCTTGCCCACCCGTTCACGCACCAAGATCCAGCAGGCGCTGCCCTTCGCGCTCGAAGAACAAATCATTGGCGAACCGGAAAAGCTGCATTTCGCCTATCGAATACAGGATGACAACAGTCTTGCCGTGGCGGTGACGTCGCGCGAGCGCATGCAGTCATGGCTTGCACAGCTAACTGCCGCCGGCCTGCGGCCCACCGGATTCTGCCCCGCCCTGCTCGCGCTGCCACTGGATGCCGGTTCCTGGTCGATGGCCTTCCATGAGAACAACATTTGGGTTCGCACGGGAACCAGTTCCGGATTTACCTGCGCGTCGAACGACAATACCCCGCCATCCATGCTGGAGATGGCGCTGCGCGAGGCGCATGTGAAGCAGAATGCGCCCGTGGGCCTGACGGTGATCCACCCGCCCGCCGGCTTCGACCCAGGCGCATGGGCGGCACTGCTTAAATTACCCGTGAATATCCAGAAGCAGGACTTCTGGACGGGTTATCATGAATCCAGTCCGGCGTTAAATCTTCTGCAAGGAAGTTTCGCGCCCTCGCATCAGATGCAGGAAATGCTGCCCGGCCTGAGGCCGGCGGCGATCATGCTGGCGATCTGGCTTGTCGGCAGCCTGGGTTTCAACCTGTGGGAATGGTGGAACCTGAAAAGCGCCCATGAAAACCAGCGGCAGGAAATGACCAAGGTGTTTCGCCAGGCTTTCCCGGACGCCCAAGTGATAGTCGACCCGGCACTGCAAATGCAGCGGCTTTTGGGCGAGTTGCAGGGTAAGAGCGGCAAGTCCAACCAAGCCGATGCCCTGCCCCTGCTGGGCAGCGTCGCACCTGTAATGCAGGCACATCCTCAGATAAAACTTCGCAGTATCCAATACGGGGAATCAAAACTAACGGTGGATATTACGCTGCCGGATTTCCAGACCATGGAAACAGTAAAGACCGCTTTCACGGCGCGCGGCATGCAGGTGGAAGTGATCGGCGCCAACAGCACGGCGGCCGGGATTGAGGGCCGTTTGCGCCTGAGCCAGACTGGCAAGGCGGGAACGTGATTAATGAAACTCTGACAAGCAACCAAAAAAGAACGTCCCTTCCCCCTTCACGGGGGAAGGAGAGGATGGGGGTGTGCTGCGTAAAAAAATATTTAACACCCCCACCCCAACCCTCCCCCGTCAAGGGGGAGGGAGACCAATCAGAGACTCCCGAATTCATGCTGACATGATCTTCAAAGACACATTACGAAATTTCACATTCGAACGGCTGCGCGCTCTGCCGCCACGCGATCGTTGGTTGCTCATCGGTGGTGCCGTCGGGTTATTGCTGGTTGTATATCTTTCCCTGTGGCTGCCGATGCAGCGCGAACTCTCGCGTCTGCGCGCGTCCGTGCCGCAGGGAAAAATCCAGCTGGCGCAGATGCGGGTGCAGGCCATGGAAATCAGCCAGTTGCGCGCCAGCGGACGCGTGCCTCAGGCCGGTGGCAATCTGCTGGTAAACCTGGAACAGTCCGCCACCGCCAATGGCATACGTAGCCGCATCATTCGCATGGAACCGGAAGGAAACGGCGGCGCGCGACTGTCGCTGGAAGGCGTGCATTTCAACGCGCTGATCGGCTGGCTCGCTAGCCTCCAGAATCAGGGCGGCGTGCGTATCGAAAAGGCCACGTTCGAGGCACAACCGGCGGCCGGCACGGTGAATGCGCGCCTGGTGCTGCGGAGCGCCGGTGGATGAGTAAAAATCGCTGGCTCCTGTACAGCATCTTCGGCCTGGTTTTTTATCTTATATTTCTTGTGATCGAGTTGCCGGCTTCCTGGTTCGCATGGGGATTGAACCGATACACCCAGGGCGCTGTGCGTCTGGACCCCATTGCCGGCAGTCTGTGGGGTGGGAATGGACGGTTGGTGATCTATTATCCAACAACTACGCCACACGACTTTGGGCAGGCTGAATGGGGCATTAACCCTCTATGGCTGTTGACCGGACGCGTTCAACTCTCTCTGCAAACCAGCAATCAGGACCGACAAATAAAAACAACCATCGGGATAGCCAGAAACAGTTTCACTCTTAAGGACACCGATATTGCTTTGCCTGCTTCATTTGTCGCCCAGCTCTATGCGCCCTTATCACTGATCAGCCCGCAGGGAAAAGTCAGGATAAGCGCGGAGGGTCTGACGCTTTCGCCGGACAGGGTGGAAGGCACCGCGACGCTGGAATGGCTGAACGCCGGCAGCAGCCTTTCCAACGTCCAACCACTCGGTGATTATCGTCTGGATATCACGGGTGCGGAAATGAACGCCAATCTCAAGCTCACCACTCTGCGCGGGGATCTTGAATTCACGGGTCAGGGACAGTGGCAACCCCAAACAGGACAGGTACAGATAACCGGTTCCGCCACACCACGCGCCCGCGCCGACGAGCTCGACTCTTTACTTAAAATGATCGGTACCGATCAAGGTGGCGGCAAACGCGCGCTGATGATGAACTCTTCCTATCCCCTGCTGAAACTATCGGGCAGCTAATCCAGGTTTCCAGCGCCGAACAGCATCTACGGGAAATACACCAGACTTGGCTGGATGCTGAGCAAACTTCCGTTCACATCATAGACAGATGCGCTCGTGATCTGGAAGTTTGGCGAAGCAGTCAAGCCCCGAGGATGTATTACGAACACTTGCAAGTAACGCGGCATGATGCCTTGCGGGGCAACGATATCCACATAAAGTCGCTGTCCATCCTGACGCCAGTAAACCATTCGCTGATATTTGCCGAAGGCAACGGGCGTCACACTCGTATCGCGCATCACCGCTTCCGGCGCGTAGACATTGATATCGCCCGGAGCAAGAACTGTCTCATTGAAATCCACGACCAGAGAGGCCGCCCCAATTTCAGTCGCGCCGGCGCCAAAGTTTATTTTGGCATAGGGCGCGGCCTCCAGCCTGCTGAAATCCACGATGGCGCCCGGACCCGACAGGTCCTGGCGCAAAAACTGATTGGAGCTGCCCGTGCCCGGCATAATTTCCAGGTTCACCGCAAAAGGGTCGGCCACCCCGGAGCTGTTGTCCGTGGCATTCAGCGATATGGTCAGAGATGCCATGCCGGCCGCGGCACCCGCCGGAATATCGGCCACCAGCACCGTCTGCAACGGTTCGTGTCCAAGCCACCAGGAGATGTTGGAATCAACATAGGGCGAATAATGCATGCCATTCGCGCGGCCATCGGTGCGTAAATTAAAAACAGAGCGCACAAGCCCCATGGATTTCAGGTCCCAAGTTTGGTTGCTGGCATCCGTCAAGGTGACGTCAATCGTTTCCTTGCGCGCGTTCTCCGAGCCGCCAACCATCACCGACACCGTGTCTCCCGCCCGCGCAATGGTGGGAAAGGTATTGACGCCAGTGCAGGCAGGCAGGCTGGCAAGCATGATCAACATCCCGGCAAGTGAAATTCCATATTTTCGTATACATGTCACATTCATAACGAATCTCCTCTTAATACCCCAATTGCCGCCGCAACAGCAACACATCGCGCACATCCAGCACACCATCATTATTCATGTCGCCCAGAATCAAGTCCTGCGCGGCCGGGACCTGTAACTGTCCCACAAAACGCATCAGCATCATCAGATCAGACACATTAACCTGGCCGTCCGGCACGCCGGACGGAGCCAGATCACCCTTGTTGGAAACCGCTGGGTTCGTGCCATAGGCAATCTCCGCCCCGTCAGACAAACCATCGCCATCGGTATCGGCCAACAGAGGATTCGTGCCGTATGTATTCACCTCGGCGTTATCCGTCAAACCATCGCCATCGGTGTCGGAATTATAAGGATCGGTCCCAAGCGCGACTTCCTGCACGTTAGTCAATCCATCACCATCAATATCATCATCACAGGCATCGCCCGATCCGTCACCATCGAGATCGGTCTGTGTCGGATTGGAAACCAGCGGGCAATTGTCGGTATCGTGGTTATAACCATCACCATCCGCATCCAGACTGATGCGGCCGTTGCCAGTGCGGTAATCGAAACCAGTGGTATTCACATCTTTCGCCGTGCTGGTCAGCAGCCAGCGAATCTGGGACAGCGACATGGACGGATTCTGCGCTCGAAGCAGCGTCACCGCCCCAGCTACATGCGGTGCAGCGGCGGATGTGCCATAGAATGCCGACGATAAAGACGTTTGCACACCATCCGGGCCGCTGATTTCCGGCTTGGCGCGGCCATCCGTGGTCGGCCCTTCCGAACTGTAGCTTTCGGGAACATCACTGAGGTTCGTCGCGCCCGTAGCCAGCACATTAGCGCAATCGGCCGGCTGCGCCAGGCTGGTGGCGGTGGTCTTGGACCCCAATGCCGGGCCGGTTGTGAACAGGGTCAGACGCCGATTGGCAGTCGAGCCGCTGGTCTTGCGCACCACGATGTAATGGGTGCCGGTAACGGCCGGCACGTAATCCCTGATTGCCTCATCGGGATAGGGGTACCAGTTTCTGCCAGTACCCGACTGCTTGTTCTCCGATGACTTGACCAGAACACCGCCGGCACCGGGTACACCATTATAGAGCTCCAGGTTGTAGTCAATGGTCGTAGTCGGATACGCCTCCCAGTTCAGATAAATCGAAACCTTGCTGCCCGCGGTCAGGCTGACGGTGTTGTAATTCTGCCCGGCCGCGAACTCATGCTGCAGATCACCGTTGGAGTCCGTGAAGGTGCCAAGATAATGCGTGTTGCGGTAATTGCCCGCGGCATTCACCCATTGCACCCCGGCCGCCTCGGCGCGCGCGGTAATGTCGCACAGGGCGCCGGTACCGTCGTAAAAGGCGACATTGAACCAGGCCACCGAATGCACGATGACATCCGTCCCCGCCGCGATCATGTCATCCACCGCCTGCGACAACTGGGGTTCGGAACCGATCTTCGCCAGGCGCAATGCAGCCCCCGGCGCCATTTCGTGCACGATCTCGGCAACGTTGGTGCCATGGTTACCGCCACCGGTGCCGCTGCCAGTGTAATCGGTGATGACGAGGTTCGACGGCAGATCGCCCGAGGCCTGGGAATTAGTGTAGTTGGAGAATGACAGGTCAATAACACCGGTGGTCGTGCCGGCGCCCGACTGGCCGAGGGCCTGCATGTCGGCCGCGCCGGTGAGCGCCACCCCCTGTCCCGTCACGGCGGCGGGCTCATGCGGATAAGGCAGGCGCACCAGCGCCGACTCCGGCAGGGCGCGGATGAGCGCAGACAATTTTCCGGCGGGAAGGGAAACTTCATGCAAACGGTTCCAGCGATGGCGCAAGGCGCCGCCGTGCCGCGCAATCAGCGCCGGAGAGGTTGCCTCGGGATCAGCCTCGACAATAACAGTCACCAGCGGCGCGGCAGCGGCGGGCTCATGTCCTGCGCGCTCCGCCCGCTGCTGGATTTCGTGGGAAGTGCGGGCGTCGGCGACGGCATCGAGCGCAAAGCCCGCGGCAAGAACGGCGGCGCAGAAAAACCGGCATGAAACCTTGAGCGCCATTCCCTCCTCCGTCAACACCCGTGATACAAACCCGGGTGAATATAATTATGTTTTGTTTAAAACCGGTTACACGGCATTTTCCGCCGGAAGGGACGCGGCATCAAGTTCGTTCTACATCTGCGCACGTAACACGTAGGGCGGGTTAGGCGTTTTTTGCCGTAACCCGCCGAATGGATTTTGTTGGGCCGTTCAGCTACATCCGGCGGAATACGCTGCGCTATTCTGCCCTACAGTAATTACTTCTTCCGACGCGCCAGGCCCACAAGACCCAGCAGCCCGGATCCAAACAGCCACACCGCCGCCGGTACCGGCACCGGCGTCATCTGGAAGCCGGTCCAGGTACCCGAGACCTGATTACCGCCGTCATCAAAGCCATCAAACCAGAAATCCAGCGAGTCAAATGTACCGAAGGATCCAAACTCAATGGCGAGATTCAGCCCATCAAAGGTACCGCCGTTCAGCGACAATTCGGGATATCCGATCAGGTGATTAACATCGTCGGCCGCCGTAAACGTGTAACTGCCGACAGTCAATGTCATGCTGTTCCCGCTTCCGGAACCAAAACTTACGACACCGGTCCCGCCGCTCAAAATACTGTCATCGAATGTACCGGTCGCGGAGATGGTGCTCCCCATGTTCAGGCCGAAGTCGTTGGGGGTGTCGGCCCAGCCATCCACGGTGCCCGTCAGCTCATAGTTGACCAGCGCCGCATGCGTTATGGCGGACGACCCAAGAAGGCCTAAAGCCAGCAAAACCGTACAGCCTGATTTTTTGATGATATTCATTGTTCAATCTCCTCCAAATTCCGTGCGGATATTTACCCGGTCACATTAGCGCAATGATTATTTTCCTATTGACGTGCATGCCGCCTTTACCTGGTCATAACAACTTTGTGCTTCCACGGCAGTGATTTCAAATCGCCTTGATATCCGCGGTGACACCATCGTATCGGTAAAGCGACAAAGCGGCGGCTGGCGGCCGGTATCAGCGGTCGCGAACTGCAAGTTGGTGGTATTGCGAATCTGCGCCGTGGTCGTGGTAGAAGCGCACGAAATGGAGTCCGGCGGCACCGCCGTTGCACGGTTAGTGATCGCGGCCAGTTCCGCGTCGCTCCAGCAGGGGCATGGCACCTTGAAACAGGGCATATCGGGATCGCCCGCCTGCATTTTTTTGCGGTAGTTGGCAAGAATCTTGTTATTGGGTGTTTCCTTGTCGCCAACGATATCCAGGTCCTGGGCCTCGCAGTAGGCGACACATAGTCCATAAAGGCCCGGCGTTGCATTGGTCTTCAATCCATCGCACACGCCCTCATTGGCAGGCGTGATTCCATCCGGCGTTTCAGCCAGCACCGGGGCCGCGCCAACAAGTCCGGCGACAAGCAACAGACATGCCAGTTTCGAACTGAACGACTTGCCATGAACGTGCACCAAATTAGGGACTGTCATCTTCATGTTTCATTTCTCCGCACTGTTTGACAATTGTTGATTTTATATTTATTCGCTCCCGTTGTTTCTTCCGGCTCAGTCGCCAAACCCGTCGAACCGGAACAAAAAACGGCAGAGGGTATATTCATACCCCCTGTCATTTAAAAGTTTTCCCCAAGTAATTTTAATTAATTTCTCCTCCGAACTCCGAATCCATTTTTGGTTTTACTCCGGATTTTTGTGTTCCATCCGGGTTCTCCTGCAACTTTCCTCCAAACTCCAAATTCTTTTCAGAGGTCACGTAGGGCGGAATAGCGCAGCGTATTCCGCCGGATGTAGTTGGCCCTATACAAACTCCACATCCGGCGGGTTACGGCAAAAAACGCCTAACCCGCCTACCTGTTTACTTTTTCTTCCTCCGCGCCAAACCCGCCAAGCCCAACAGCCCCGAGCCAAACAGCCACACCGCCGCCGGCACCGGAACCACCGTGTAATCAGACCAACCCTCGGGGTTGATATAGGTAACTACCCGGCCGGCGTCGGCGCGCAGCAGAAAGGCAAAGCCGGCAAAGTCATTGGCATGCCAGGTGGCTCCGTCGGTTTCACGAACGTCACCGGCCTGGGTGCCCGGCACATAAGTCTGATCGTCCGCCACCGTAACGTCTTGCGTTCCAGGATTGAATACCCATGCCCCCAGAGGCACAACCCCCGCCCCCAGGAATGAAACCTTGTTCTGGAAAGCGGAATCGAGCGAACCGCCCACGCCCGCCACAACCGTGGTGGGATTGGTGTTGTTGCCAACCGCATGCCCTTCGAAGTTCATGTTATAGCCGCTGCCAACATTGGTGACATTCACGTAGTAATCGCCATAACTGCGCATGACAAAACCGGGCACGATCTGCGTGGCCGGGGAGCTCGTCTCAGGAGTGCTATCGGTAAAATAGGCGTCAAAAGCAAAATCGAAGGTCACCTGGCCCGCCATTACCTCCAGCGAGTTCGGGTCGGAGGTCAGGACAGAACCGCACCAACCCTTGGCGTCGGAAATCGCGTAGGGCTGGAAATTGAGATCGGTATCTACATTCTGCACCGTGATTCCATTGTTGTAGAGAAAATCGTCGTAAAACCCGAAGCTCATATTGGCTTTGGGAACGTAGTAGTTCCCCGCCGTGTCAATCTGCATGTTGTTGAACGTGCTGGTGGGCGTCGTGTAGGCCATCTTGTAAAAATTGACGTTCCCGTCCATGTTGGCGTTCGTATAGGTCGTGAACCCGATGTACGGCTTCACGTTTCTGGTCGGGTCGGGCGTGAGCCAGTCCGGCGCAACCGTGGTCACCGTCTGTACCTGGCCGACGCTCGATGAATTAAAACCGGACCCCACCTGAAAATCATTGACCCCGACACCCGTCGGGCCGGTATAACCCCAGTCATTGAATGTGATGGTTCCGGTCGCGCCGGTGGTGGTCGTATCAACGGTATGCAACCAGGTATTTGATCCCGTGTAGCTATAGGTTTCCGCCAGAGCCGTCTGCATGAAACCACTGAGCGCCACCCCGACCGCCACAACCAGTAATTTTTTATCCACAGGCTCCTCCTTCGCTATTTTAATGATGAACCCCGTTAACGGGCTGCGTGTTTGCCTAAAAGACCTGGCAAGCTAAAACAATACATAACGATTGCATAAAATCCGGAATACATCTGAATAACGGGCCCAGATGAATTTCGGATTTGTTTCAACGCCCGGTTGAAGCAAAAAACAAAGGGGAATGTTAATTCCCCTTTGGAACATTTTTCTTGTTCTGCTCTGGCTTGAAAACACCATTGTCTGATGATTTATTTGTCGTGGTTCGGCGGGGCGGCTGGCGCCGCCCCGCTTCCCCAAACTAAACTAACTGCTTAGGCCTTCTTCTTGCGGCGGGCGATGCCCACCAGGCCGAGCAGACCGGAGCCGAACAGCCAGACAGCGGCCGGAACCGGAACTGCGGCGGTGTACACGCCTGTTCCCTGCTGATGCCACTGGGCGGTCCAACCCGCGAAGCCGGCACTACCCGGATCTTCGGAAACGTCAATCACCTCGTTCGCGAACATCTCGAAGTCGAACGTGGTGATGGTACCCACGGTCACGGCGTTGGTGATGTTGGCGTAGAAGGTGATGCCGCCGCTCGCCTGACCCAGCGGGAACCAGGTGCCGGCCCACTGCGCTTCCAGTACCGGAGCGAAGATGAACGAAGTCATGGAACCATTCGTCGGGACGCCGCCAACATAGGTGGCGTTGCCGTAGGCCGTATCTGCCAGAGATCCGACGACCGGGGCCAGGAAGTTAAAGTCCGACCCGAAGAAAACGGCTGGCTGTTGCCACGAGTCATTACTATTAGCACCTGGAGCAGCCGAGCCGGCGAAACCGGTGGCGCCAGGGTTGTCCATGGCCAGGTTGTTGTCCAGGGGGAACGTGAGGGTGTTGGTATTCACACCCGTCATATCTCCACCATCGTTAAAAGTGTAAGACTCGCCACCGACGAGTGTGTCCTTCTGCAACGGGAAACCGCCGCCGAGCGCAACATTAGTCGTATTACACATGCGGAATTCATTTCCGGCGGTCCAGGCAATAGCGCTGCAGTTGCCAGTCATCGCGGTCGCTGCAGTGCCGTCGACGAACGTCAGCGTGAGTGCCGCGTTGGCTGCCGGTACTGCCGCGCCAAAAGCCAGACCCAGCGTTGCCGCCAAGGCTGTTTTTTTCATTGAAATCTTCATCTGTACTCCTCCAGTTAATTAAAGAGAGACTTCGTTTGAGACCCAGTTAGCAACAAATCTGCAACGGCATAAATTGTTACTGTGCTTCCATAAAGCAATCGCTGTGCCATATAATTTTTCGTATTTATTATCATGATGTTATGCTGTTTTTTTACGATAATTTCTGGAATTTTAAAGATAGAATGTAAAATGTACCGACATTTATGTATGCGCCGCAGCACGCTAACTGGCCCTGACTTAAAAACAGAGCCGGCTCCTGCATATATCTATTGATTCATATAGATTTTTTCTCGATTGGATTTACTATTCTCCCCGGCATTCAAGATTAAAATTAACGTAACTATCTGATTTATGAAACTTAATAATGTAAATATATTCGACAGAAAGCAGGCAAAGTATGAATGACGGCTCATTGAATGATAATCTCATTAAAACAATAAGTTAAGGCGTTAGTCTAACCGTGAGCCGCCTGAAGGCAACGAATTTTTTCTCCTTCCCCTTAACAGATTGCTGAAAAACGCATCGTCACCCCAGCGGGGACCAGCCCGGCATGGTCTAAGCCGGGACCGGGGGTCCAGGATATTAGAACCAACAAAATCAGTAATATGCTGGATTCCGGCTTGCGCTGGAATGACGGATTCGAGGAATTTTTTGTCTTTTTCAGCAACCTGTTAAGGAAAAAAATCTGATTACGCCGTTATTCCTGTTAAAAAAGGTCTGATTAATTTGGTTGTCGTCATACCGGCGCAAGCCGGTAGCCAGTTAATATATGCATATGATTTTCCTGTTGCTGCCTGGGGTGCAACAAAACCCGTTGCACCCGCTCGGCGGCGTCAATGTCCACTGGACATTGACGATAACTCCGCCTCGCCCGGCTCACGGGCCGGCAGCCCATGGCCGGATTGACGAATTAATCAGAGATTCCTTCACTGAGTACAGGCCCGCCGGTTGTCCCTCAATCGCCGGCCGAGAATGTGATAAAACAGCGCCCCACCCCATGGCCTAAAAATCCCGGGCTGTCAGAACTTCGCATGGCCGGAAAACCGAAAAAAATGAAAGTTCAGGCGCTGAAAGAACGCGCTATCCAACATCTGCGCATGAACCAATTCGCGCAGGCCCGTGAGTTGTACCAGCAGGCGGCCCGACTGGATCCGCGCGATGCCGCGGTATGGATGCAGCTTGGCGCCGTCACCGGCCAGATGGGAAACCATGCCGAATCGGAGCAGTACTGCCGCAAGGCCCTGGCTTGCGACCCCCGCAACGCCGGTATCTACCACAATCTGGGGATGTCGCTGGCCCGGCAGGGCAAATCGCAGGAAGCGGCGGACAGCTATGCCGCGGCCCTGCGGCTCGAACCCGACCGCGTGGCAACAAAATACAGCATGGGCCTCGTGCTCAAGGATACCGGCAAATTCAAGGAAGCCCGGACCCTGCTTGCAGATGTCGTTACAGCCAAACCCGATCATGCCTGGGCCTGGTTCGCGCTTGGCACAATCCATGCCGAGCTCGGCGACAACAGCGAGGCGCTGAGCAGCCTCGACCGCGCCGCCACCCTGGATCCGTCGCTGCAAACAAGGGTTAACTATTTTAAAAATGCCATCACCAACAACCGCGCGGCGGACGAGCTGGCGTTATCGCACGTCAAGGAGCTGTTCGATGCGCATGCGTCGAGCTTCGAGCAACACCTCGTCGAGGGTCTGGGTTACAGGATTCCCGAGACACTGGACCGGCATATCCGGCAAATCATCGGCGATGCGCCCGCAACGCTGGATATTCTCGATATCGGCTGCGGCACCGGCATCTGCGGCAGCCTGCTGAAAACGCTGGCGCGCGATCTCACGGGCATGGACATTGCCCCGCGAATGATTGAACAGGCCCGGAACCGTCAGGTCTATGACCATCTGCTGGTGGGTGACTTCGCTCCCCTGCTCGCGGCCGATACCCGAAGCTACGACATCATCATCGCCGCGGATGTTTTTATTTATGTTGGAGATGTAAAACACGTATTCGAGCTGGCGCAACAACGTCTGCGGCCCGCGGGCTTGCTGGCGTTTTCGGTCGAGACCTCCAGCGACAGACCGGTGGTGCTCCGGGCAACCGGGCGCTACGCCCACTCCACCCGCTATATCGAGGAACTCGCCGCGAGCACAGGCTTCGAGATCCTCGTGGCGGAACCGGCGGTCATACGCACCGAACTGAAAAAGCCGATCGAAGGCGCGGTATATGTGCTCCGCCGGCTTGAATGATCCGGCTGTACGCTGGCGGCATGTTATTTACCGCGTGGTCGCTCTGCCAAACATTAACAGGCTGCTGAAAAACTTCCTCTCCCTGCGGGAGAGGGCCGGGGTGAGGGCGATCTTATTTTGTAAGCGTTTGTTTTTAATATCCCCCTCATCCTGTCCTTCTCCCGGAGGGAGAAGGGAAAGACTTTTTCAGCAGCCTGTTAAACCTATCTCAAGATCATCCCCCCTCGCCTCGCGGGAGGGGGTTAGGGGGAGGGGGTACGGCAAATGTGGCAATCATTTCCGTAAAGCTCAATAGGGTCAGGGCGAGGGGCGCAAGGCCGCATCGTGGTTCGGCTTTTCACTCTCATCTTGTAGCCCGGTCTTTGCCAAATCCCCCAGCGCCGCCAGCAGCGGCCCCAGATGCCGCTCATAGCGCCGCCAGCGCCCGGCCGAGGTCTTGTACATCGGCCGGCGCACCTGATCGTAACTGGCGGTGTTGACGGCGCGCCCGGACTCGTAAAAGCGCAGGCAGCGGTCGTCCCAGGGCGGCCCGCAAAATTCCACCAGCTTGCGGCTCCAGGCTTCCTGATCGTCCACCATTTCCTCATAGCGGATTTCCAGCATCGGAAGCCGGATAGTTTTTTTCCAATGCTGCATCAGACGATGGTATTCGCGGTAATACAATCCCAGATGCGTCAGGTCGGCGCTGTACGCATAGCGCGCGCCGAAATCCTGAAAATAGCAGGACAAACAAGTGTCGCAGGGATCGCGCCTGCAATGAATAATGCGGGCCTGCGGGAACAGCAGTTCGATCAGTCCGAGCAACAGGAAATTCGACGGCAGCTTGTCGGTGACGCGCGCGGCATCCGCCGACATCGTCGTCAGCCGGCCGAGGTAACTTTGGGCCAGCTTGTCGAGCGCAGGCTGATTGATCAGTTTCATGCAATGCGGGTGCAGTTCCTTCGTGCCCAGCATACCGGGCAATTCTCCCGCAAGATCGAACAGGTACATCAGCTCGCCTGCACCATGCACTTGCGGATGACTGGCCAGAATCTGCTCCACCAGCGTGGTTCCGGAACGCGGCATGCCGACGATGAATACCGGACGGTCGGAAACGATCGAGGCGCGCGGGGCGCCGGCCATGAATTCGGCGGTATAGGTCGAAATCAGCGCATCAACCAGGCGGACTTGACTCGCGGGGTCGTAGGATTGCTTCACGGCCTCGTTCGCCTTCTTGTAATGCTCAAACGCCTCATCATACTTTTTGCCGGTTTCGTACAATTTGCCGGCAACGAAATGCATTTGCTGGCGATCCGCCGATGAAATTTGCGTATCCCGCAGCAACTCCTCGATATACTGTATCGCCTCGTCCCGGCGATCCACGTGCTTGCTGATATTCCCGAATACAACCGCCGCGGTCGGTTCGCGCACCCGGGCCTCAACCAGCGGGCGCAGCACCTCATGCGCCTTTTCCGGTTCACCAAGTTTCTCATAAACATTCGCCAGAACACCCAGCAAACGCGGCTCACCGGGATTATCCCGCAGCGAGGATTCGAGGCATTGCCGGGCTTCGTCGAATCGGGTTAGCGTGGCAAGTGTATTGCCGAGATGAGCAATTGCCTCAATAAGCCGGGGATTGCGCTTCAGCGCCTGGCGGAAACAATCGAGCGCCTCCTCGAGGTTGCCCATGTATTGATGCAGGTGCCCGGTTTTGTTCAGAATCTCGGGGTCATCCGGCGATAACCTTTGAGCAAGCTGGTAGGCGGCCAGCGCCTCGCGATAATTCCCCTGCTCCAGCAGGATGTTGCCCAGCATGGTCCAACCCTGAATCTCCTGTGGCTGAAGCTGCGTGGCGCGTCGCAATGCAATCACGGCCTGCTCGCCACGGCCAAGCTGCCGATACAGGTTTCCCAGGGTGCGGTGAATTTCAGCATTGCCGGGGTTGAGGCGCGCGGCCTCCTCGAAGCAGGGCAACGCCTCCTCGAAGCGCTGCAGTTGCAACAGGGCCGCGCCGAGATTGGCATGGGCCTCGAAATAATCGGGCTGCAGCCGGCTTGCCTGGCGGAAATTCTCGGCCGCTGACGCGAAATCGCTCATCTCACGATAGGCATGGCCCAGATTGAAACAGGCCCGCGCGAAGTCCGGGCGCAATCTCAGCGCCTGCCGGTGACTCTCGACCGCCTCGCCAAATTTTCCCTTGGCTTGCATCACCATCCCGAGGTTGTCATGGGCCTCGGCGCTCGGCCGCAGGGAGATGGCCTGGCGCAATGCCTGCTCCGCTTCATCGAAGAGGCCCATTTGCCCACAGATGGCGCCCAGCATGAACCACGCCTCGGCGTCGGACCGGTCCTTGGTGCAGACCTCGGCATAAAGCGCCCTCGCCTCGCCGAGCCGGTTACTGCGCGCGAGATCCAGGGCTCTTTTTTTCTTCGACTGCGTCAATACGTTGTGCGCGGGCATGGAAAATCGGGGCAGAAAGTATTATTCCAGTATCTATATTTTGAGCGCCCTGTCTAACAATGAAAAGCGAGCAAGACACGGGCAGGCCTTTAACTTAGGAGATACTCTACCAGCCGGGAATATTACTGACCCGGTTTTTTCCGACATTTTTATCAATGGCCAACTTGATAAATAACAGGTCGATAGCGCGGTGGGGGTATTGGTTTGCCGGTCTGTTTTGCCGTCTCGATCCATGCCGCTTTCGCGCGTTCGACTTCCCGCAAAGCTTCCTCGGGCGTGGCCCCAAAGGCGGAGCAGGCATCGAGGTCTGGAATATCGGCAATGAAACCGCCGTCTTCTTCGCTGTAAAAAATGTTGATGTGATAGTCCTTCATGGCTATTAGTCTAGCCTCAAACTGTAGCGTTCGACCAGTCGCAGAAATTGTCGTATTTGATACGGCTTTGCTTCTCCTCGAACATCTTGCAAATTGACGATTTCCGGCACTTTGGGATGGATAAACACGTGATGACTGCCGCTAGTGCGCTGCAGCCGAAAGCCGAAACCCTCCACCAGTTTGACCATGTCGCGAAATGGCACATTCTGTGAGGCGCCCTGTGCCAATCGCTGGAGCAAACGTTCACGATTCATTCAGGGGAGGCGCGGCCATGCTCTTCCGTGAGCCAGGCCGCCCATTCAACGGCCCGCTGGATATCCTCGCGGCTGAGGTCGGGATAGCCCTCCAGAATCTCGTCGAATGCCGCGCCATGGGCAATCTGGTTCACGATAACCGATACAGGGACCCGCATTCCACGAATACAGGCGCGCCCATCATGGTGATGCGGTCAAGCACGACGGACTCCGACTATTGACTGGATTAATCCGGAAAAGTATATGTCGTCGTCCGGCGTTTGCCAATCATTCCGTAAAGCTGCATTCAAGATCATGACCAAAGAAGCTAGCTTGGGGTTTTCGATCCTGTCGTCCTTTACGGATTCGCTGTCATGCTGAAGTTCACCGTGATGTTGCTGCCGTTGATGGTCGGGAAGGCCGAGGCGTTGTTATAGCCGGATTTTATCGCGACGACATAGTAGCAATCATTATTAAGACCGCTGATGGAATAATTGCCGTTCGCATCCGTGGTGCGGTACTGAGGTGGGCTGGTATTACAGGCATATTCCTTGATGGAAACCCCGGATAAAGGCAAACCGGTGGCCGCGGCGGTGACGCGGCCGGACATGGTATAGGGGCCGATCGGAAACAAGGTGATATCGAAAAGGAGGTTCGCGCCATTGATCCGAGGGAAAGCGGTATAGGTGTAATAACCTGTTTTAATGATGCGGAGATAATAATCGGTACCATCCAGTCCGGCAAAAGCATAGCCCCCGTTCTGATTGGTCGTGGCGGTTTTCCATCCAAAGTTAAGCGAGACCGTGGCGCTCACGCCGAGGCCGGTGACGGGGTTAGTTACCGTGCCGGACAAGGTATAGCCAACGAAGGTCAATGAGAAGTTCCGAGTAACGTTGGCGCCATTAATACTGATGGGGGCACCCTGGCTTTGGTACCCGACCCTACTCACTTGGATGTAATAATCGCCGTCCTGCAACCAGGGTACTGTGTAGTAGCCGTTGGAGTCGGTAGTTACTCCCGGAACAGCGCCGAAATTAATGCTGATGGCCGCTCCTGAAACAGGCTGACCAGTGGATACGCGAGTTACCATTCCGGACAAGGTACGGTAGTTGATGGTTGGGGGTAGGGTCACTTGTACCGGTGTAGTTTTATCCACGTTGGTACCGTCGCCTAATTGACCAACAGTGTTCCACCCCCACGCCCACAAGGTGCTGTCCGACTTCAGAGCTTCGGTGTGCGCACCTCCTGCCGCAACCGAAGCCCAAGTATTCTCAAATCCTATCTGAACAGGGGTGGACTTAATTACGGTGGTGCCGTCACCCAACTGGCCTGCATTGTTATACCCCCATGCCCACAAGGTCCCATCCGACTTCAGGGCTACAGTGAAGTTTGCTCCTGCCGCAACCGAGGCCCAGGTATTCCCTGTTCCGATCTGGACCGGGGTGTTCTTAACTTCGAAGCTGCCGTTATCTAAGAAAAAAATCCCCCACCCCCATAGAGCCCCGTCCGACTTCAGGGCCACGGTGTGGCCGTTTCCCGCTGCAATTGAAACCCATGTGTTCGCTCCTGCTCCGACCTGGACAGGGGCGTTCTTGTCGACATAGGAAGGGTCGCCCTCGCCTAACGCGCCACCAGCACTATTTCCCCAAGCCCATATCGTCCCGTCCGACTTCAGGGCCACGGTGTAATAATATCCTACCGCAATCGAGACCCAGGTATTCCCGGTTCCAATCTGGACAGGGGTGTTCTTATCGGTTTTGGTGCCGTCGCCTAATTGGCCTTCAGCGTTATTCCCCCACGCCCACAAGGTCCCATCCGACTTCAGGGCCATGGTATGAAGTGTTCCAACCCCAATCGACACCCAAGTATTCCCGGTGCCGATCTGGACAGGGGCGTTCTTATCAACATTTGTGCCGTCGCCTAATTGACCGTAATTGTTCTGCCCCCACGCCCACAAGGTTCCATCTGACTTCAGGGCGACGTTATGAAAACCCCCTCCCGCGGCGATCGAGGCCCATGTATTTTCAAATCCTATCCGTACAGGCGCGTACTTTCTGACAGTGGTGCCGTCGCCTAATTGACCGTAATTGTTCTGCCCCCACGCCCACAAGGTCCCGTCTGATTTCAAGGCTACGGTATGAGCATATCCTGGCTTGATTTGTGAGAGGACCGCTTGTGAAGGAAGTAACGTTGTCGCGTTAGCCGCGTTTGTATAGAGCGAGGGCGCACCGGCGTTGTACGCTCGCACCCGATAGTAGTAATTCGTGTTCTGCAGTAACTCCATACTCGCGTAGCTCGTCACATTCGCGCCGACGGCGGCGATCTGTACGTAAGTGCCCCCGGCGCCGGTCTTCCTTTCAATCGCAAACCGGGTCTCGTTGTTGGAATTGTCCACCCAGGAAAGATTGATCCGAGTCGCGGAAACCGCGGTAGCCGTGAGACCCGAGGGTGCAGTGGGTACAGCAGCAGTGTAGCTTGCCGTTACCGTTGTATTCGCATTCATCGTAATCGTGCACGTACCCGTTCCGCTGCACCCCGCCCCGGACCATCCGCTAAAGGATGAACCGGGATCCGGCGTGGCCGTCAGGGTTACTACCGTGCCCAGCGCATAGGACGCCGTGCAGAGAGCACGACAGTTTATTCCAGCGCTGGTCACGGTTCCCGCTCCCGTGCCCGCTTTGTTTACAGTGAGTTGTGTATCGACTCCCGTACCGCTGAGCGGCAGGTCTAATACGGGGATCTGAGGATCGCTTGAGGGAATGTTTACGTTTGTACCTAGTAGCCCCAGCGAAGTCGGAGAAAATGATACCTGTATGGTGCAACTGCCAGACGGCGCGATGACGTGGTTAGAGCAATTGTCGACACTTTTTACAAATGCATAGGAGCCAGCTGAGGTAATCGTGCCTAGGGACAGGTTTACCGCCCCTCTATTAGAAACTGAGAAAGTTTGCGAAGCGGAACTCCCCGCAACAACATTGCCAAAATCATATGCATACGGAGAAATTGTTATCATCCGTCCTTCCATGGCCGCGCCGATATTCACGCGCGGTTTTGTGATCCCGCTCTTCGGATCGGTGATGGGATCTCCGTCGTTCACCAGACGCCGCGTGAGTTCCGTCTTGCTGAAAAATAGTCCGGTCGTGGCTTTGGCGTAGCTCTGTAAGACCGCCCCGGCGCCGGCCGCGTAGGGCGAGGCGGCCGAGGTGCCGCCGAAAGATGGCAGATACGCTTGGTAGAGATACGTGGTGTAGGCACTGTTGCTCGGCGCCAGGATATCCAGGAAGTTGGCGCTGTTGGAATAACAGGTCACCTGATCAGGCGCTGTTACCGGATCGGTGCAGACACTCCAGTTGCCGGAACCAATATTCGCATCGTACACGGCGCCCACGGAAAGTGAATTCGATACGCAGGCCGGCGCGCTGAGGGCGTTCGTGAACCCGTCGTTCCCGGCCGCGGAAAAAAGCGTGATGCCATTGGCGGCGGCGTTGTTGGCCGCGGCCGCCAGCGAGGGCTTCGAGACATCGCAAGCTGCGGTGTACGAACCACCGCCAAAACTGGTGTTGATAATCAGGATCGGGTTGACGGGGTTGTCGTTCTTATGGGTGACGGCCCAGTCCCAAGCGGCGGCGATGATCGAATCGCTCGACGAACCTGCGCAGCCGGCAACGATCTTCAGGGCGTAGAGTTTCGCGTTGTAGGCCACGCCGCCGATATAGTCACCAAACGTTGCCAGGGCGCCGGCGGCGATCCCGGCGACGGAGGTGCCGTGCCCATGGCAGTCACTCGGATCGGCGTCGTTGTCGCCGAAGTCATAACCTCCGATCACCTTGGTGTTGGGGAAGGCAGCGCCGCCGAGCATGGGGTGCGTGTAGTCGATGCCGGTGTCGACGATGGCAATCGATACGCCGGAACCGTTGTAGGTCGACCGGGTTCCAGAGCCGTTCATCAGCGGAATACCCTGGGCCAACTGGGCCGTGACGATCTGATCTTCTTCGATGAACTCAACCTCGGGCATGGCCGCGAGCGCCTCGAGGCCGGCGCGGCTGACTCTGCCGGCAAAGCCGTTGATGTTGTCGAAGACGTGCTTGGAGGTGAAGTGGGCGCGGTTGAGCTTTCCCAGGACCGCGTTTTGGTTTTGATGAATCTGCGCGTGCAGCGCCTGCATTTCCGCTGGTTTGTCGGCGTTGATCTTGCCGACGTAGTTTTTATGTCCGCTCAGAAGCACGATGACATCGACCGTCGGCTCGCCGCGGTCCAACCGGTCGAAGAGTGCGGGCTGGAGGATTTTTGCCCGAGCGGCATCGTCCAGGGGTTGGGCCGTGGTGCTGCTGACCGCGACTAGATTTATGGCCAGTGCGATGACAATGGCAATAATGCGAAGTTTATTTTTCATAATAATCTCCTTGATTCCTCCGGTGCATTCCTCCGCGCTAAGGACAGTTTGATTAATGCGTCATGCCGGCGCGGGGCTTGCCTAGCCCGGTGGCGGGTGATGTCATAGCCTCCTCCTTTGTCCAGGAGCGATCCCAGCGATTTTTTTATTGGGATGACTCTTGGCCACTTTTTGATTTTTGTGGCGTTAACTTTTCTTGCTTTCTTCTTAACCTCGATAGTGAGGATTCATGGTGAGACAAGCGCTGGACAGAATTTCACCGGGAGTGATAATTGTCAAGCGAACGGCGATGCACCGGAACGGTGCAAGGACATAACGTTGAGTGGCACGTGGAATTATCCGCGATTGCTGTTACTTGAACGCCGAAGCAGTGCGCAGGTTCTGAACTAGTGTATTAGGATTTACTGATGGAGGGTGGGATAGCGCGGTCAATGTAAAAGTACATTTCGCGACTCGATAGCGGATAAAAGACCGCGCTCATTGCAAACGCGTTCTTCGCCCGGTTAAAAAAGAAAAACCCCGTCCTCTTTCTTAAAGAGGGGCGGGGTTCAGACTATCGAGCAATTACGGTTTCAGTGATTGCGACGGCGGCGCCAGGCCAACCAGCCGAAACTGCCGAGCAACATGGCCAGCAAGGTTGGGTCGAACTTGGCGCGCGGGTTGATGGCGCAGCCGCTGCCGAGCGGGTCGGTTTTAAGCGGGACGAGTGTAGATGTTGTTAGCGCCACTGTGGTAAACGACCATGTCGCATCCGCTGCCAGTGCATTTATTCCCGACGAATCCAGGGCCGTCGCCGCAGCCACTGTCACCGTGTATTGCGTATCATTCGTAAGGGGTGATGATGGTGTGAACGTAAAGGTCGTGTTGTCGGTGGTCGCGACAGTACCGCTCACCGAAGAACTGTCCGAGGTCTTCACAACCGTGATTGAATTCGCGGCGGTGAGCAACATTGGCTCACTAAACGTAACTGCAATCGTCGTAGATACGGATACACCCGTGGCGCCATCAGAGGGGGATTGGGTGCTAATTGTTGGTGCTGTATTATCCGCGCCTGCTGCAGTGATAAAAGTCTTGTCCGCGGGCAGTGTTATGTCATTGCCCGCCACATCCTCGGGGCCGGAGTTGAATGTGACCGTGTAGGTCGTGGAACCCGTGAGAGCACCGGAAGTTATCGGGAAACTGAATATAGTATCGTTGTTGCTCGCTGTCGGTGGTCCAACCGTTACTCCTCCTATACTGATAGACCCGAAGACAACTGTGGAGGTATCCATCGGTCTGCTAAAAGCGACTTGATATTTAATGATATTAGTGCCTACACCAGTTGCCGCATGGGCTGGGCTGGTATTGGCCACGCTGGGGTTCGCGGGAACCGTATAAACACCGCTACCCTGCATATGCCACTGGGCGGTCCAACCCGCGAAGCCGGCACTACCCGGATCTTCGGAAACGTCAATCACCTCGTTCGCGAACATCTCGAAGTCGAACGTGGTGGTATTGCCCACGGTCACGGCGTTGGTGATGTTGGCGTAGAAGGTGATGCCGCCGCTCGCCTGACCCAGCGGGAACCAGGTGCCAGCCCACTGCGCTTCCAGCACCGGCGCTTTGATGAACGGAACCTGGGTGCCATTCGTCGGGGTGCCGCCAATATACCTGGCGGTGCTGTAAGCCGTACCTGCCAGAGAACCGGATACCGGGGCCAGGAAGTTAAAGTCCGACCCGAAGAAGCCGGCTGGCTGTTGCCACGAATCGTTCGTGCCGGCAGTCGGCGCCGCGGAGCCTGGATGGCTTGCGGCTCCGGGGTTGCCCGGGGTGCCGGTGACAGCGGTCATCACGTTCGTATCGTCAAAGCTGAAGGTTTCGCCGCCGATGATTGTGTCCTTGTGCAACGGGAAACCACCGCCGAGCGCAATATTAGTCGTGTTACACATGCGGAATTCGGCTTCGGCAGTCCAGGCAATAGCGCTGCAGTTGCCAGCGATCGCGGTCGCTGCAGTGCCGTTGACGAATGTCAGCGTGAGCCCCGCATTGGCCACCGGTACCGCTGCGCCAAAAGCCAGACCCAGGCTCGCCGCGAAGACCGTTTTTTTCATGGAAAATTTCATTGTATTACTCCTCCAAAATCATTCGTAAATTCAAAGCATGCCTGAATCAGAAGCGCAGGCCATAGGCAAAGCTGAGCGACGTCGCGGCCATGGCGATACAGGCATTCTCCTGGTCATAAGGGTAAGGCGAGAATGCCGTGGGCCCGCAAATGGTGTTCTTGAAGGCATGCATGAAAGTGAACGTGAAGTCACTGTCCTTGTCCATCGCCTTGGTGAATCCGGCGGTGACGTGCTTCTCGGTGGTAGCCGGGGCGAGCATGTTGAACAATACCTCATCTCTCTGGATCGGCGTTTTGCCGTAATTCAACCCGCCGCGGACCGTCAAATCTTTGTTATATTTGTATTCGACGCCAATTTTGTACACGATCTGATTTCTCCAACCGAAACCGAGCCCGAGATCGCCGCCCGTCCCGCAGAGCTCTCTGTTTCCAGAGACGTTCAGCCCCCCCGTACAACTGGGGAAGAACTTCGCGGAGTCATTCGCCAGAGGACCGGGGTTGCCGATGGAATCCACGTCATTCCACATGATGCGCTGGATGTCAGCGACGACCTTGGTCTTTGGGGTCATTTGCAAAGACATGCCCACCGCATAGCTCTCCGGGATGTCGAACTCGCCATGATTGGCAAAGAGCCCGGTATAACGGTTGAATTTCTGCATCTCGACCCGGGGGGCATATACCAGACCAAGATGGAATTTCTCATTCAAATAGGTACCAAGCCAACCGAGCCGGTAACCCCAGCCAAAACTCCAGTCGTAACCGTTGTTGGTAAGCTTCGATCTATCAGACGAATAACCGCGCGAGCCAAAATCCTCCAGGCCGAAGGCCCGGAAGGTCTGCATGGCGATGGAAAGCGACGCGCCAAGACTATTATGCTCGTCGATTCTGTAAGCGATGCTCGGCAACATCTGCATCTGCATCACGAATACACCGACACGGTCATAAGCATTGCCGCTCTTGTTGAAGAAGTTCTGCGGATAATTGGTTCCCGCCCCGGCGCCGATGACGGCCATGCCCATGGCGAAGGGCGTCTCGGGGGAGGAGAGCACGGCACCAAGCGAGGGAATGGGATAGAAATCATCTTTACTGCGAGAATCCGCCGGGAACTCGGAACTCTCATGGCTGACCCTGCGTGGCGGCCGGAACAGTTCGATTGTCAAATCCATACGCGCCTCCCCCACTGCCGTCATCAGCGCCGGGTTGTAGGCGGCGGCCATGCCGTCCACGGGATTCGCCACGCCGGCGCCGCCAAGCGATGTTGCCTTGGCGCCGTAACCGATCATCCACATGCCGTTAGTAGCATGGGCGGGAATAGATACCGTCATTGCCGCCAATACCAGACAGGTTGCCCGCCATACCATTTTTGCGGCTGATGCCGTTTCGTTCATTATTACTCTCCTCCTGATCCTAGAAAAATACACGCATGTAAATCTGTTCTTGTTTTCCATTATGTAACGCGGCTCTTGCCATGTTCAGAATGGACAATCTCTACAAGTCCTTGTAAAGATTTTTTCGCTTGATGGGGGAAATTACGTTAGCGGAATAATACCAATGACATCGTCTTATTTTAATGACGATAATATCGTTATCAGTATTAGAAAATTCCCTACGTTCGCAGATATGGCTTCATGGCCATATCCCTGGTGAAACCCCCTACCCATGCGACTTAAATTCACCTACATGGTGCACTTTGAAATTTATAATTGTCAAGCTGGTTATACTGCTTATATATGGTGTTCCCTCCGGGGGATTTTTTTGCCAAGACAACATCAAAAATCTGTAAGCAAACTCTTACACATGCAGCCAGGCGGCTATCCTGCAATGGTGCCTGATCGTCTTATTCAGCTTTATAATATACATTTCTCCAACGGCCAGCATTTGTGCGCTGCGGCCTGTGCCATGAATCCGGCTCCATTGTTGGCGGCAGGAATGGCGGTTGACAAACCATGCATTTAGCGAATGACCTCGCGGCCGTGACCGGGACGGGAGAAACCGTCCGCAGGATACGAATCGACCGTCACGGGGGTTCCTGATAACCTCCAAATCCCGGGTGGACCAACCCTGCACCTCCCCCGCTCACCACCGCCAAACGCAGGGCACGCTGTCACGTTTGCGTTATCAACGCTGATCGCCATTGCGGAACGGAAAACCAGCACAGAGTTGATTTGTTGAACAGTTAAACATGCGAGTTTTCCCATGGATCTGCGGCGCTGTCCTCGTGGTTGGCGCCGTTTTTTCGTATCCGGGGCGTGATTACGTCCTGGTCGGCCTGATGTTGTTTCTTCCGTTCTTCGATCGCGGCTGGAAGATTCCGGCCCTGCCCCGCTCCCGGTCACATCGCCTGATTTGGGCCGGCTTGCTGATTGCCGGCATGGCGCTGCTGCTCTGGCAGCCGTCGAAAATGTCTTTTGCGTTTTCCGCGCTTTTGACGGCGGCCTTGCCCGAGGAATGGTTTTTTCGCGCCTACTTCATGACGCAAATCGGACAAGGCTGGCATGCAAATCTGGTCGCCTCGGTCCTGTTTTCACTCCTGCATGGGCTGACCCATAACTGGTATACCGCCCTGCTGGTGCTCGTGCCGTCCCTTTTCTACGGCTGGCTGTACCAGCGCACACGCGATCTGCCGTTGCTGGTGTTGGCGCATGCCCTGTCCAATCTTGTTTATGTCATGTTCCTGGCCGGTTTCGTGGCGACTTGGGTGCCCGATTTGCGCTAAAATATACCGGCATTTCAACCCAGATCATGAAGAAAGCGAGCAGATCCATGCAGAGACTCAAAAAACTGTTTCAGTCCATTCTGATAGTGGCGGTCCTGGCTTCCTGCGGCACTACCCCGCCCGCCGTCGCCGAATCGGATGCGAATGACGCTAAGACATCCGCGCCGGAAGCAGCTACGGCGGACATGAAGGATACGGCCACGGTCCCTGTATCCAATACCGGCACGACACCCGTAAACGAGGAAAAAGTCGCTGCTCCCCGTGATGTCTACATCATCCAGCCCGGCGATATTCTTGCCATTTCTGTGTGGAAAGAGAAAGATCTGCAGGGCGAGTTTGCAGTCCGCCCCGATGGCGGGATTAATTTCCCTCTCGCGGGCGATATCGTTGTTGCCGGTAAAACCATCGAGCAAATACAAGTGGATATTGCCGCCAAGCTGATCAAGTATGTCCCCGATTCGGTTGTCACAGCCAGCGTCAAGCAAAGCCAGGGCAACAAGATTTATGTCGTCGGCAAAGTAAACAAGCCGGGCGAATTTGTCTCTAACCGTACCATTGACGTCATGCAGGCGCTCAGCATGGCGGGTGGGCCGAATCCTTATGCCTCAGTAAACAAAATAAAGATTATCCGTCGAGTTAACGGCGAGCAGAAAATATTTTATTTCAAATATTCGCGGGTGGAGAAAGGTGAAGACCTGGAACAGAACATCATCCTGCAAGGCGGCGATATTGTCGTCGTGCCGTAAGCCGGGATTAGCAAGACATCACATATAACCGGATGCAGTCCCGCAGGACGGGAATCCGGGGAAATATTACCAAACGTCGAATTGCGCCACTACCGCACGGCTAATCCCGGCTACGCGGGCTGATGACCCCTTGACTGTCATTTGACTGCTTGGGCGGATTTGCATGCAGGCCAGATCGGTATATTCTGTAACTATTGTCTCGCCCTGACAGGATACATGCGCATGAACCGCAAGCAACTGATCCAAGAAATCGAACAAATGCCCGAACCCCTCCTCGACGAGATCCACGATTTCGTGGGCTTTCTGAAGGCGAAGATCGCGCGCGCGCGGATGGACACCGCGCTCGCGAGCGAGTCGTCGCTGAAGAAAGACTGGTTGTTGTCTGAGGAAGAGGCGGCATGGCGCGATTTGTAAAAGGCGATGTGGTGGTTGTTCCGTTTCCCTTCTCGGACCTCAGTCAGGCCAAACGCCGCCCGGCGCTCGTCATGGCCAACCTTCGCGGCGTGACCTCATTCTCTGCCAGATCACGAGCCAAGCGGTCAAGGACAGCTATACCATGGCGATTGCGGATGCGGATTTCGCCGAAGGCGGGCTGAAACAGCCGAGTCACATTCGACCCAACCGCCTCTTTACCGCCGACTCCCAAATCGTCCTCTATCGCGTGGGCCGGCTCGCTCCCGCCACCCTGGATCAAGTGGTTGACAGAATCGTTGAGATCCTTCGCGATTAGCCGGACGCGAGGGACCCATCCCATTGGGCTATCTGCTCACCCCCATCCCAACCTTCCCCCGTCAAGCGGGGAAGGAGATTACGTTCGCCGGGCGTATTTATACCTTAAGATTCAATTTACGGATCATGTCGTACATGGTGGGCCGGCTGATGCCGAGCATGTCGGCCGCGGCGCTGACTTTTCCGGCGGAGTGGCTCAAGGCCCGCTGAATCGCCTGGCGTTCTGCCTGTTCGCGTACATGACGCAGGCTTAAACCCACCTCATCTATTGCCACCTCGTCGAGTTCAAGATCCCCGGCCACTATCTGCTTGCCTTCCGCCATGATCACCGCGCGCTTGACGCGATTTTTCAGCTCGCGCACATTCCCTGGCCAGGTATATGACTCCATGGCGGTCAATGCTTCCTTGTTGAAGCCGCGCAGGTTTCGTCCTTGTTCACGGTTGAACTGCTCAAGAAACATGCGGGCCAACAGCAGAATATCGCCGCCTCTTTCCCGCAATGGTGGAATCTGGATGGCTATCTCGCTGATGCGATAGTAGAGATCTTCGCGGAAAGTCCCTGAGCTGGTCTTCTCCGGGAGGTTCTGATGGGTAGCGCAGACAACGCGCACATCGACGGGAATCTCCTCGCGCCCTCCGACCCGCTCCACTACACGTTCCTGCAGGAACCGTAAAAGCTTGGCCTGGAGGGACATGGGCAAATCGCCCACCTCATCCAGAAACAACGTTCCGCCACTGGCGTATTCGATCTTGCCGGGGGTTTGCTTGACGGCGCCGGTGAAGGCGCCTTTTTCATATCCGAAGAGCTCGCTCTCCAGCAGGTTCTCGGGGATCGCCGCGCAGTTGATGGCGATGAAACGGCCGCTGACCCGTGGGCTCAAATCATGCAGGGATCGCGCGCAGAGTTCCTTGCCGGTGCCGCTATCGCCCAGAAGCAGAATTGAGGCATTCGAGGGGGCGACCTTCTCCACCGTGCGGCATACCTTGACCATTTCCGCGCTGCAGGCCACCACGCCTTCCACGGAATGATCGCTTTTCTGCTGCATGAGCGCGCTATTTTCCAGCTCCAGTTCGCGCAGGCGGTAGGCGCGGTTGACAATCATGCCGAGAATCTCCGCGTCAATCGGCTTGTGATAGAAATCATAGGCACCAGAGCCAACAGCACGCACGGCATTTTCGCGATCGTTTTGTCCGGTGACCACGATCACCTTGGTGTCGGGACGCTGTGAGACGATTGCCTCCAGGGTCGCGAGACCTTCGCTGATGCCGTCAGCATCGGGTGGCAAACCCAGGTCCAGGGTTACCACCGGCGGCTGGTGCTTTCGTAGTTGTTCCATGGCAGTGGCGCGGTCGCCGGCGACGATGACCTCATAACGGTCGAAGCACCAGCGCAGCTGGTCCTGCAGGCCGGGGTCATCTTCCACCACCAGCAGCTTGTTGTTCATCGGCATAATGTCGGCTTATCTGTTCTCCTTCCCCTTTGACGGGGGAAGGTTGGGATGGGGGTGCCGCGCGAGAGTCGGCGCGAACATACCGTCGCACCCCATTCTCCCCCCTCCCCCTGCCCCCTCCCGCGAGGGGAGGGGGAACTGTTTTCCTCGCCATGTCGACCCACTGGCAGGGATGTCTTCCTTCTTGCGAGGGGGGGAGGCAGGGAAGGGAAAATGTTAAATATTCTGGTAATACTCAATGCTGGCCCTGCTGATATCGCACCGGTTCAAGGGCGGGTTGATGCGGTAATTGGATACGGAAAATAGTCCCCTTGCCTGGTTTGCTCTCCACCTCGATATCTCCCCCAAGAGAACGCACAAACTCGCGTGCTTCATACGCGCCAATGCCCATGCCGGAATCTCCCTTGGTCGTCTGGAACGGCCGGAACAGGCGGGCGCGAATGAAAGCCTCGTCCATACCGCAACCGGTATCCTCCACCTCCACTACCGCATGGCCATTGACCTTTTGCAGCCTGACGGTTACGCGCCCATCGTCTGACGTCGCGTCCTGGGCATTGCGGACCACGTGGCCCATTACCGACGCCAGCTGGTCGCGGTCTGCCGTGACCGCCAAGTCACCGATGGCGCACTCCAGAACAGGAGCCGGCTTGCTCGCCCGCGCATCATGCACCACCTCTTCCAGCAAGTTGGCCAGATTAATCATCCGCTTGGAATCGGCGTGCGCGCCTTCACGCATGCGCGTTAGAAGGCGATTCATTTTCGAAACCGAGTTTTCCACCGTACTGATCACGTTCTCCACAAAGAGTGGATTATTCCGGTGCCGGCTGGCGTTGGACACCACCAGCGACAACTGGGAAATCAGGTTTTTGAGATCGTGCACGACATAGGTGGAAAGACGGTTAAATGCCTCAAACTGCCGGGCCTCCGCCAGGGCCTGGGAAGCGGCGTGCTGGACCAGATGGCTGGCCGCCTGGGTTCCGGTGGTTTTGAGCAGATCGCAGTCCTCCCAATTGAAGTGACGCCGCACAGCGGGAGAGCGCGCCAGCACCACAAAACCATGCAATTTCTCCTGCAATATCAGCGGCGCTATCAACCAGGCGTCGGGCAAGGTCCGCAGCCAACTCGGCATCACAAGGTCACCCAAACTTTGATACAGGCCGGGATCGCGTCGGTATTCATCCAGATTAATAACCCATTTCTGGATTTCGAGAAACCGGATAAGCGAACTGCCCGCCGGTTCGTTGGCGGAAAGCGGGGGCTCCATGTTCCACTTGGCGGCGGGCTCGTACTGGCCGTCTTCCCGGCGCATCCACAGTACCCCGCCGGGGCTGTCGATCATCTGGGCTATCGCGCGGATGGCACGCTCCGGTAGCGAAATGTCCGTTTCATTCGACGACAGGGTGCGGATGAATCTCAGCCATTCCTCGCGGTAATCATACTTGTAATGGAAAAAATGCTTGTTGATGAATACCCTCAAACGCGCACGCAACGGTCCCGAGAATAGCAGGATCAAAAGCAGCAGGGCGGCACCGAACATGAAGATAGTCTGCGCGACGATGCCCCAGGTACCGCCATAGTCGCGGACGTAATAACCACCGACCCCCATGGCAAGCAAGTAAATCCCGCTTCCGAGCAACGCGGAGGTATGAAAAACCATTCTTCGGGAAACCAGAACACCCGGGGACCACTGCGGGTTCCTGGCCAACGCAATGCCAATCACCGGCACTACGGTGGCATTGATGAATCCCCGCGCCTCCCATAGCGCAGGGTCGATGCGCTGAAACAACAGGGCATCGGAATACAAATAAAAATCGTACACGAACATGCCGCCGATACCGAAACACAGGTATTTGATGGCACGCATCAGATCCGCTGGCGTATTGCGCAGGATATGTTCCAGCAACACCAAACCTGCTATCGCAAGCGTCAAGTGACCGGCCAGTTGAAAATCAAATCCAGACAGTAAAGACAGACCGGTAACGTTGAAGTGGAGATGAAGGGCAAACAGCATTGTTACCGCTGTCACCACATAAAGGCCATGACGCGTGAGGGTGAGCCAGGTGGACAACGCGCCCTTTTCCCCCGTCTTGACATGCAGCATGTGCAACAAAAAAGTCAGCCATGCGAAATCACGCAAAAGTTCGAGGAGTTGGGGAACAATCAGAGAAGTGTCATAGGCGGCCTGATAGGCAGCGCTGGCGGCCCACAATGCGCTGGTCGCACAGGCCGCTGCCAGCAGTCGCCTGAATGAACCGTCCGTGCGGCCGATCAGCAATACCGCCATGAGCACGAAAAAAATGCCCGCCGCGGATATGTAGCTGATCACGCCGACAATCATGCCCGATCAGCACCAGCTCATGGATAACAACCGGAAGAAAATCACAATCACAAATCCATCAATATATGTCTGACGTCTAGGATTACAGTCCTGGTCAAAATTGAAAATTCTGTCGTTCGTCATTTAATAGCTTCAACCAGCCTGCACCAATACTGGCTGGCGATCCATGCGGAACAACCCTATGCTTAATTTTCCAGGAGTTGCTGTGCGATAATGCGCTCGTAGGGGGCCTTCCTGCCATCCTTCCTGCCACTTCACCGGGCCCGAGCCTGCCTGGCAACAACCACTGCTTTTGCTTCTCTAATGTTGAATAATACACCCCAAAACCCAGCCCGACAAAGTGTCATTCGGGGAATAATTCCCCATAGGTTTCAGGGCGTTGAAAGCTATCCCCGACAACCGCACTGAGTCGTCGGATGCCAGGAGGGGTCAGTACACGTAGGGCGGATTCGTCGCGCCAGCGCCAATCCGCCATCCGGATAAAACATCCGGCGGTTTGCGGCTGCGCCGCGAAACCGCCCTACGGCGGCTGTAGCCCGGATGAAGCGTAGCGGAATCCGGGGGATTTAATTGCAGATGATTCCTGCCGCCCCCATCCCGCCCTTCCCCCGTCGAGGGGGAAGGAGAAAAACGGTGGGCATATTATTTCCCCGCATTGCGCTGCGCTTCATGCGGGCTACAAGTTTTCCCGTGCCCCTGTAGCCCGGATGGAGCGTAGCGGAATCCGGGGGAATATTACCCCCCTCCCCTCGCGGGAGGGGCAGGGGGAGGGGGATCGCAAGACGCTACGGAATCTTCTTCAGCGTCTCCCGCGCCTCAACGAGCCCAAGGTATTCGCCTTTGACATCCACCGCCTTGGCAAGATGAACCTTGGCCTCGGCCAGGTTGCCCTGCTTGTGGTAGGCCATCCCCAGGTGATACCGGAAGATGGGGACATTAGGCGCCTGCTTCACGACCTCTTTCAGAATTTCAACCGCCTTGTCGTTCTCGCCGGACTTATAGTGCACCCAACCCAGCGTATCACGGTAGGCCGGCTGCCGTGACGTCTCAAATTTCTGCGCCATCTCTCGGGCACGCTTCAGGCTGGCGGCATCGCCCTTGTGATCCGTGAGCAATGAGGCCAGATTGTTGCGCGCCATGTCCGACTCGGGATCCTTGCTCAACACATGCTCGTACGCGGAAATGGCCTTGTCATAATCCCGGGTTCGCTCGTACATCTCGGCGATATGGAGCAACAATTGCGGATCATCCGGAATCGCCTCCAGCCCTTTCTGATAGGTTTCCGCCGCTGCACTGTTATTGCCACGCAACATATGCAGATTCGCCAGATTACGATATGGAACATTCCATTTCGGATTATGCTCGATGGCCTTCAGCAGAGATTTCTCTGCTTCATCATATTTTTTCTGAATAAGATAAACTTCGCCCAGTAACTCATGCACAAAGGAATGATCCGGTTTCTCCTTGAGAAGGTCATTCAGCCGGCCAATCGCCTTGTCAGGCACGCCTTGCGCCAATCTGGCCTTAACGAGCGCCGTCAATATCAGATAGGTATCCTGCGTTTTGGTCAGCGCCTGCTCATACTCCTGAACGGCGCTGTCGTATTTTTTCTGAACCAGGTAAAGCTGGCCCAGCTGATAGTACCCAAGGGCCTTGTCCGGATGCGCCGTCTTGATCTTTTCCAGCAGCGCCTGTGCCCCCTTAACGTCTTTTTTGGCCAGCAAAAATTCCAGTTTCGCCTCAAGCGCCTCTATATCAGCAGGCTCAATCTTGAGGGCCTCTTCGATTTTCTTCATGGCCGTATCGGTATCGCCAGACCTGGCATGAAACTTGGCCATGGCAAGACGCGCCCGGACATCTGCGGGATTCATTTCAACGGCCTTGGCGATACTTTCCTTGGCGAGGTTGATTTCCTTGTTCATGACATGGGCGTCTGCCAGCAGTAAATGGGCCTCCACCAAAGCTGGCTGATCGCGCAGCACGGACCGGAAAGCGACGATGGCATTCTGGGCATCCTGTTTCAACAATGCCAGCTTGCCCTGCATCATGAGGGCATCGCTGTCGCGGGCGTTTTCCTTCAGCACCTCTTCCGTCAGACTCTGCGCCTCGTCCCGCTTGCCTTGGCGTATCTTGATCTCCGCCAACCGGTTCCTGGCGGTCAAGCCCGCCGGTCTGGTGCCGGCAACATCTATCGCCTCACGATAAACTGCCTCGGCCTTGTCCAGCGAACCGTTCATTTCATGGAATTTCGCCAGCCCGAGATAAAGCGGGTAAAGCTTCGGCTTGTCATCAATCGCCGCCCGTAACTCCTTCTCCGCCTGTTCCATCTTGCCCTGTCTCGCAAGCAGATCGGCAAGCACAAGATAGCGCTGCGGATCGTCGGGATTTTCCTGAATGGCATCACGCAGGACTTTTCCCGCCTTGTCGTTCTGGCCAAGCTGCGCCAGGAACACTGCCAGCGTCAGGCGGTGTTCCATCACCTCGGGCTCCAGGGAAATAATTTCCTGCAACAATCGCTCGGCCCGCGGCATGTCCTTCTCCGCCGCCGCCACCTTGGCCAACTGCAGCCGCAGGGAGACATTCTTGGGATTTGCCGCTACAGCATCATTCAGCAATTCAGCCACCTTGGCCGTGTTGCCCTGTTTGTTGTACAGCCCCATGAGCAGCTCAACGGCCTCGGTCTGCGTGGGATCTTTCTTGATCACCTCGGTGGCCGCGCGGATGGCGCCGTTCTGATCGCCCTGCCTGGCCAAAACCGCGGCAGTAAGCGTTTTGGCCATCAAGTTATCCGGCTGCGCCGCCTGAATTTCCGCTATCAACTCCTTGGCCTTGTCTGTGTTGCCCGCCATCAGATGGAAAAAACTCAGCTTGGCCTTGACCTCCACATGGGCCGGGTCGAGTTCCAGCGTCTTGGAATAGTTACCGAACGCGGCTTGCCAGTTCTTTTTTTTCTCTTCCACGATACCCATGCGGTAATACCCCTCGGCAAACTTGGGGTCTATCTGCAAGGCGTTCTTGATTTCGATCTTGGCCTTGTCGTAATTCTTTTCATCGATATAGGCCTTGCCCTTCGCCAGATATTTCGCCTTGCGACTTTCGGCGCCGCCGCAACCGGAAATAATAAGCGCCGCCAGCAGCAGCGCAATCGTTTTGACGATGAAAGATTTGTGATTCATTACATACCCCAAGGTGTTTACGTTTAATTCACGTTCTGTCATTCAGAGAAATTGGGGACAGAGAGGGATTTTCTGGCCCCATGTTCCTATTAAATGTGCATCAAAGAAAATCCCTCTCTGACCCCGATTTCTCCAGCATATTACCAAAATACTCGCAGGACGGATTCGGCGCGTCAGCGCTAATCCGCCTTCCTGCCAAATCCTCCGGCGATTTGCGGCAACTCCTATTACGTAGGGTGGGTTAGCGGTTTTCGCGTAACCCCAAACATTGCGCAGCAACACAATACCTTATTCAATGAGTGCCTGACGGCACGGCTGGTGGGTTACGGCACAAACGGCGCGCCTAACCCACCCTACTTTGATCATGTAGTTCACGTAGGGCGGATTCGGCGCGCAGCGCCAATCCGCCATCCTGCTACACCAACCCCCTCACCGCGAATATCGTGAGCGTCACCAAGGTCGCGACAGTCAAGAGATGCACCAGCTTGCGCATGCGCGTGATGATCAGCTCGCAACCGTAAAAAAGGACCATGAGTTTCACGGCCATGGCCCCCAGATCGGCCTTCTCGGGCAAATTATGCAGCAAAAATCCCGCAAACAGAACCACGAAAATGACCAGGTAATCCATCGGCGTGGTTATGAACTCGCCCTTGCGCCCGTAGCGGACGGTAATCCCGATCGCCACCGCCAGCAGGACGAAATACACGATCTCGATCGTATTCAGAACCGGTTCCAGGTGAGTGCAATAACGGGTCTGGAGGTAAACGACAAAGGCCGCTGTCACATAGGTGACAACCTGCAATACGGTGGTGTCCTTGTCGCGCCGCAACGCCAGATACAACAGCAGAATACCCACCAGAATGGCCGATACCACGCCGAGGTCACGCGGCACCTGCGTTGCCACGAGCCCGATGAGCACGAAAAATACCGGGATGGCCACGGACACGAAGCGCATCGGCAGAGTGTTGAACCACTGGTGTTTCTTGATCGAGGCCACAATCTTCCCCAGCCCCGTCCGGCGCTTCAACCGGTGCGCGCGCCACTTGTTCCTTTCCGCGACGGTAAGAAAAACAAATACCAACACGCAGACACCGAGGTAGAGCGACAGTATCAGTGCGGATGACTCGTACAGCATGAAAATCGCGCTCACGACGAACAACGTCTGGATCGAATAAATGATCACCACCGATTCGTAGTGATCGAAGCCGAGCGCCAGCAGGCGGTGATGGATATGATTCTTGCTCGCCCGGAACCAGTTCATGCCGTGATAGATGCGCTGGGCGAACACCGCCAGGATGTCCACGATCGGCAGTCCCAGCAACAGCGCCGGCAACGCGCGACTGGCGGCGGTGTTGACATGCTCCATCAGATACACGGCCAGAAACCCCGCCGTGAAACCCAGAAACTGGCTGCCGCCATCGCCCATGAAAACCGTTGCGGGATGGGTGTTGTAACGCAGGAAACCTACGATCCCGCCAAGCGCCGCCAGCGCGACAATGATCAGGAACGCCGCCTCCCCGTTCGATGCGTAGGCCAGATAAGCCATGGCACTCAGGCTCAGCAGCGACATCCCGCCCGCCAGTCCATCGAGCCCGTCGGAATGATTAACCGCGTTGATCATCCCCACCATGGCGACGACGGTAAAGATCCTGCCGGCCGATCCCGAAAGCTCGGCATCCATGAACGGCAGGCGCGTGACATACAGATCGCCGTAAAACACCACCGCGATCACCGCGGCGAACTGGCCGATGAACTTGACGTAATGGCCCAGCTCCTGGATGTCATCCCACGCACCGAAGGCGAGCAGCACCAGCGCGCCAAAAAGATAGGCGACAAAAAGATCGTCGAACGGCAGCCACAGCACCAGCGGCAGCAGCGCCCCCAGCACGATCCCCACCCCGCCGGCGCGCGGGATCGGTTTCACATGCACCTTGCGCGCCTCGGGGCGGTCCACCATCCCGATGCGCGGCGCCAACCGCGCCATGAGCGGAATGAGCACCATGCTGACGACCATGGCGGTGATAAAGGTAAGCAGATAAGTCATTCGATTATCTTGTTCTCGGGCATGCCCTTCGAAGTATAGTCACCGGATCTTCCCCGCCCCCCCCCCTTCGCGGGGTAAGGCGGAGCATTGCAAAAGGGCCCTGGGCCTTATGCCCGCCGAACGGGTGCACGTGATTTTCGTGCACCCGGACGGGAACACCGGGACTTTTCCCCTCCCCTCGCGGGAGGGGGCTAGGGGGAGAGGGTTACCACAATCACATGCCCCTCATGTAGCCAGCATGAAGCGCAGCGCAATGCGGGGCAATAATATTTCCCGGATTCCGGCGCTGCGCGCCTTCATCCAGGCTACATTTCAAAATCCCCTGCACGTGGTCAGAATCCAGCACCGTAGGGTGCGCCCCGCACACGTACTGACCGCTATCACTATATTGAATTTTCCTTGGCGCTCTTTGTGTCTTTGTAGTGAAAACGAATATTTGATTCTTAGTCCGGAATATATTCCTTCAGCCTCCCTACAACCTCCCCGGAAAACTCCGCGAGCTGCTTGTCCGCTGCGACCACATCCCCGTCCGGCGGAATTATCGTGGTCAAACGCACCAAGGCGCCGTCGGTGCGGTTGCGCGTCAATGCATCCCAGAATAAATACCACTTCACCATGTACTCATTGGTAATCACCCGACCGCGCTGCTGGAACCAGTAATACACCAGCTGCTTATGCTCTCCCTTCTGGATCACGAGCCGGTTAACCCGGAGAGGCGCATCACCGAATTTAACCCCATCCACTAGATGTGGAGTTAAGGACATAATCCGCCAACCCCCGCCGGGTATACAAGTGCGCGGTGAATGCGCCGACTCGCCTTTCTGCTGCGAGGCGTAATAGGCTACATAAAAATTAACCAACTGCCGGTCGTTGTTCGCAAAATCCGCGAGAATATAATCGTCAAACTTGAGCGCATCGATATAAATCTGCTCCATGCGCTCGCTCTTTCCCTGCCATCCCTCCAGTTTCATCGGGAAATGGGAGAAATCCTGCCTTGGCGGCGAGATCTCGACCCGCTGCGGCATGGCAACCGATGTTATTGCTGCGACGACCATCAGGAGCGCGGCGCCCACATAAGGCTTGGGGATTGGGCGATATTGAGCCTGGGCATCCTTCGGTGTCGGTGCGGGAAACTCCAGACCGAAAACTTCCTGCAGAGGGCGATGGTCTTTCCCTATCCTGATCAGAACCCACATTTCAACGACAAGCACCGCGGTGCAGGCCATAAACACCACCCACCCCTCGAAATCGTGGAGGAATCCCTCGGCCATCTTTGGGCCCCAATACTCCACCAAGACACCGATGACGCCGATGCGAAAACTGTTCATCAGAACAGTGATGGGAATCGTTGACAGAAACAGTACAGCGCGCTTCCAGAACGCCGCCTTGAAGAAATAGGCGGATATGAACCCAAGCGTCATGAGAGGAAACAAGTAACGCAGCCCGCTGCAGGCCTCGACGACTTGTAATTTATAAATTCCCAGGTCGATAACGTTGCCTTCCAGAAAAACACTGATGCCGAATAACCGGATCACCCAGACCCCAATCTCAGATGAGATCAACTGCAACTGCGCGGAGAGTTCGGTCAGGAGGAATGGCGGCAGGGGTATCATGAACAACAGAAACAGCAACGGCACCCGAACCAGCCGGAACCCCCGCCAGCCCGTGAAGGCCAGCACAAGGCCGGCGATCACAGTCAGGAAAGAATATTGGATGACCAGATAGATGGTGCTCAGATTTCCAATGACAAAAAGTCCGATGCCGAGCAGGGTAATGAACGCCCCGGCCCACGAACCCGAAAAGGGTATTCGTTCGAGGCTATCTTTCCTCTGCCATATCAGGAAGAGCGTGATAACCGGGATAAGGTAACCGTAGCTGTATTCTTCCTTGGTATTCCACATCCGCACGAGATCCTTCAGCCCGTCGAAATAGACAAACCCAAGCAGTGCGGCCATGAATATGAACGAGCCCCATATCCATGGGGTTTCTTTCCACACTGTCAGCTTCTCTCCTACAGTCGAAGTCATGCAATTAACCTCTGTAACAACCGTTTCACGATCAAACTGTCCATGTTACGAAAACCTGCTGCAAAATCCCTTCCGGGCTCCAATACGCCCTGGCATATTTCCTGCCCGCCTCGGTTCTTACGTTCCGCCGGGCCGGCAATCAGCATTATCATAATTATATAGATAACTCCGAAATCAAGCCTCATCGGTAACGGCTGATTCCGCGGCAGATGCCGACACTTGCAGTTCAGCCATGTTACTTCCAGTATGCCTTTTGCATGCTCACGGCGCGCTTGAACGAAAGGGGCAGTTTCGATTCCAGCAGGCCCAGGCGGAACCCGAGCAGCTTCATGGCCGTCCTTACGATGGAGGACAGATACAGATAAAAACGCCTCGCCCCCAGATAGCGCCATTCCGACAGCACGAATCTGAGCCCTTCTCCACTGAGCGTGCCGAAACGGCGCGGCACCCATTGCTCACGGGCATGAAAGGCGCCTATATCGAAATAGCGCCGGAACTCCTGCAGGAACGTATAGCCGTGCGAGTGTTCCACCACAGCCTCGGCATTATAGTGGACCCTCCACCCCGCCAGGATCATCCGCGCGGCAACGTACATGTCCTCCGAAACGATCACGTTGTCCGGGAATCCTCCCACCGCCTTGAGTGCCGCCACCCGGTAGGCCGAAAAGGAATTGGAGGTGAAGACCGTCTTCACTCCCAACGCCGGTATATCGGCTGCCGTCCTCTGCCTCGATTGTTCCGGGTAGTTGAACAACCGGGCATGCGCCTCGATGTGGCCGGCCGACTTGCGCGGCAACTGCCGCCCATAAGCCATGCCCACGTCGCCCGTATCGAACGATGCGACGATATTCCTGATCGAATCCTTGTGCACCAGTATCGCGTCTTGCGTCAGGAAAACCGCGATATCGATGTCGCCCAGGAGATCCACCGCCAATTGTCGCGTGCCGCCATGGTTGAAATCCATTCTGGCGATGCGGTGCACCCGATAGCCTTCCGCCAACGCCAGTTCCGCGGTCCCGTCATCGGAAGCAGAATCAACGATCAGGACCACGTCCGGCATGAAGGTCTGTATCCGCATCCCTTCCACCCAACGGTTCCACAACGACGCCGCATTCAAAGTGGGGACGATAATCGCGACACGTTGCCGGTTCATTGCTTTCTCTGGATCATCGGACAATATCAGGTATCGTATTTCGCAACATACTCGGCCAGCATCGCGGGGATTTTGCTGGGGCTTCTGACCGCCGGGACAAACCCTCTCGCCCGCCGGATTGCCCCCTCCAGTTGCCCGATGTCGTAGACGCCGATCAGGTAATCCTTCTCTTCCATCGCCCGCACCATTTCATCCTGATAGTCGGGGGACTCGTCCAGGGCGGGATACCGCGGGACCGCCAGAATCGGCTTGTCGAACGACAGGGCATCACGAATACCGCCATAGCCACCCTGGGTGATAACAATTTCCGCGCCTTCAATCAGTCTCAGCAATTCATCCCGCTCCACGAAACGCTCGAAGCGGCAGTGACTCGGCTCATAACGGGTATGTCCAAGCTGAATGAAAACATCCAATCCGTTCTTTCCCGCCAGCGCGTCCAGGGGGCGAACCAGTCTGTCGAAGGAATCCGGCCCGGTTCCAACCAGCGCCACAATCATAGTAGCACCCCCCCGTACTTCGCCCTGGGATACACCTTCAGCAGGGGCTCCCATTGTACGTAGAACTCATCGGCGAACCGATAGAGGAACTTGCCGGTGCGTGAGGGTGTGGTTACCCGCGCAGCGGTTTCAATGAACACCAGCTTGGCGCCGAAAAACTTGGCGATCAGGCAGGTGGGTACCACCATACCGGCACCGGTGCTGATGACCAGCTCGGGCCGGTTCTTCACCACCAGCCAGAAACTCTGCCACATATTTATAAGATACTTGATGGGATCACCGTGCGGGTTGATCAGATAATCGCGTTTCCAGCCGACACCCTGCAAGGTCTTTTCGGTATGCGGCAGCCGCAAAGTCACGATGATCGCCCGCAGGGGAACGCCCTCGATCGCCAGCAGCGCCTCGGCTAGATGGCCGCCGCCGGAGGCGACCACGATGGCGCGCGGCGGCTTGACATCCTCCACCTCTGGCACATTTCTCGCCAGCATGTCCTTCATGTCGTCGAACGACAAGACCTTGCCGAACTTTTCCGCCATGAGGCTGCCACGCGAATAAAGCACGAGTGGTGGTTCATCCGATACATTCATTTTGGCGGCCGTCTCCCGCGCCCCCCTGAACATATAGATATCCATGGGAAAACCTTTCAGGGTGGCAAGCAGACGTTCAACAAACACCAGATGTGCCGTCCTCAGGGCGTTCCATGCGCCGGGCATGGGGATATAACGTGCATCCAGATCCGAGGTCGGCCGAAACACACCACGCACGATGCTGCCAAACACCAGCGCACCCGCCAGACAGTCCGGCCGGCCGCGCTCCAACCGCGCCTGCATGTCTTCCACGTAGGCGAGGAAACGGCCTCGGTCCCGGTAATAACAAACGCTCCGGACGCCAGCATCATGCACCAGCACTGCGAAAGGATGTCCATTGAATATCGCGCTCAGGGTATGGCCGACCAGAAAGGCGGCAATCCATGCCCACATTCCGCCGCCCAGCAAGCCGAACAGCCAGGCAAGCGGCACAATCAGCAACGCCTCCAGCGCAAAACGGTGCAGACGCTCCATCCAATTCATGTACAGAACGCCCTGGACCAGCCAGTAGCGCAGCAGCACCGGCAAGGGCGAGCTCAGGATCATTTCATCACCTTCAATAACCTCGAGCGGTCAGCCATGCCGAAAAGTTCCGCTTGGTTTCGTTCAGATCGCCATTGTTGTCGAGAATCTTCCAGCCCCCGATGTCCGCGAGGCGGCGATAAAGCCGCTGGCGCCGGCGCAGTTTGCCGTCGAATTCCAGCTCGGGACGCGAACTCTCGATAAGACCGGCGTCACGTTCGACCAGCACCATATCGGTACGTTTCGCCACCTGACCGCAGAACACCCCGGCGAAAAACGACCCGGCCAATGCATCGAGCGCGGTATCGGCGGCGATATCCACCAGCGTATCCCAGGGACCGCGCTCACAGATGGTCACGGGAGCATGACGGCTGGGGAGGCGTATCTTGAGCAGCGTGGCGATATTCACATCCACGGCCTGCAAGCCGACGAACAGATAGCGCAGCGGCAGCGGGAGGCGCTCGAACTCGTGAAAACCCATGCGGACGCCGGCATGAACACGATAGACATTGTGCCCACTCAGCCGCGTGGCGGCCAGGAACGGCAGGGAAACGTAGTTGTTGAACCGCGACCAGATAAATTCCGGCGCATGGCCTCTGGCACGCAGTTCCTGCCGCAGCCAGTCCGTCAAGGTAGTCTTGCCGCTGCCATCGACACCGGTAACGGCAATAATCCTTGGCACGGCGGACGACCTGTTCAAGCGGACAACACCCGCAGCCATTCGCGTCCGACACCGGGCCAGTCCAGCATGCTCTTCCTGGCCTCGATGCAATACGCACGCAACTGCTCGATCCGCGCCGGGTCCATGGCCAGATCGCGCATGGCCGCGGCAAGGGCGTCCGCGCTCCCGGAACGCACAATAACGCCTGCGTCACCGACAGCATCGGGCAGGCCGTCTATATCGGTGGCAATCACCGGGGTGCCGCAGGCTATGCACTCGATAACCGAGACCGGCAGTTCCGACGGCACCAGCACGAACGGCAGCACCGCCACATCGGCCGCGCGCAGTTCCTCCCGATAAGTTTCCCGCTCCATCCAGCCGCCGATAATCTCGACACGATCACGCATGCCAACCACACGGGCATCGATCCTGCGCCGCAGTTCACCCACTTCATCGGGGGGGCTGCCCCTTGCCAGGATTCTGAGTTCAATGTCGTGGTCGCCAAGACGGCTGAACGCATCCAGCAGCACATTGAATCCTCGGATCGTCTTGGCCGAGCCGACATACAGAAAGCGAACGACGGATCTTGTGGGAGTTGTACCGACCTTCGCCGGCGCCCAGAAATCCAGATCCAGCCCGGCATGAAGACTGTGCGCTTTGATCATCGGGCCTGCTGCGCAAGCCACGCGCGTTGCCGTTCTATGCGATTGCGCAATCACGGCGGAATAGTATTTTCTGAGCGTTCGCGCCCAGAGAAACTTCGGCACCAACGCATGCCGCCCATAGGTGACGAAATCCTCGCGGCGCAGATGCGGCAATGCCCTGACCAGTTCGGCGTGCGTATAAAACGGATAGGTGAGGAAGGCGATCAGTTCGCACCGGACAAACTGATACCAGCTGGAAAACATAAGGTTCAGCGGCGTCGTCAGCACGATGACGCGATCCGGAGCGACTGCATCCAGGACCGCGCGCACTGCCGCCGCGTTCGAGGGGCGCATGGTCCGCACATAGTGATGCTGCATGCCCGCGAGGGTCGGGCGTTTGTCCACGTCGGTGAGCAGATGCACCTCCCACCCGGAGGCGATCAGGACCGACGCGACCTGATGCACGGTGAGCCATGGCTGCAAGCGCTCTACCTCTGGACTATATCCATAGACACAGAACATCACTCTCATCTGTCAATATCCTGCGCCGACCAATAGCCTGTTATTTGACGTAACCGTCAACGGCACGGAACCGGCTGCGCCGCGATACGCTCCAGCCATTTGGCGGTGCGCCCTACCATCCGGCCAACCGTGAATTCCGCGAGGAATCTTTCACGCGCCCCTTGGCCAAGCCGGTTGCGCAACACCGGATCATCGAAGAGCCGTTCCAGCGCGGCGGCGAGCGCGGCGGCGTCGGCGGGAGGAACGATCAGCGCCTCCTGCTCGTGACGCGCCGATTCGGTATTGCCCCCGACATCGGTGGCAATGATCGCCTTTGTTGCACGCATCGCCTCCAGCAGGCTGATCGAATGGGATTCGGCGAGCGATGGGAGCGCGAAGACGTCCATGGCCTCGAGACAGGCGGCAATATCCGTGCGAAATCCGGTGAAAACCACGCGGTCGGAGAGGCCGAGGGCATTTACCTGCGTACGCAGCGCATCGTCGAGCGATCCCGCCCCGATCAAGACAAGTTTGGCTTGCGGATAGTTGCCTGCGACACGGCCGAACGCATCTACCAGGCAGGCAATACCCTTGATGGGATCGAACCGCGAGGCAATACCGACGAGAACCTCTCCAGAACGGATGCCCCATTCTTCGCGCAGACGTTCACGCGCTAAAAGATTTTGCTCAAGATCGGAAATACCGTTATGGATCACCTCAACACGCGCCGGATCCGTTCCTTTCTCGATCAGATAGCGTCGAGAGTACTCCGCCACGGCGACGGTCGAGCATGCCCGGCGACGGATGTAATGTTCCGTGAACCGGTTGTAGATAGCTCCGATCATGCGGTGTGCCGGTGTTGGCGCATGATACAGGCCGTGGTACGAACAGACAGTCCGAAACGGCGTATTTGACAGCGTGGCGGCGATTCGCGCCATGAAATGACTGTTGAACCCGTGGCTCATGACGATATCCGGCGTCCAGACACGCAATTCCTCGCGCAAGCGGTGAACCCACCCCATGTCCCAAGGGGTGGCGCGATGAACGACCACCCTGTCTCCAAGCTGACCGAGCAAGGCTTGGTTAACATGGTGCTTGGGGCCCAACACACAGAAGGAGCGTATCGAAATCGGCGCGCAAGCCGCCACGCCTTCCAGCAGGGTGGCATACTGGGCGACACCACCCACGATAAAGTTCCAGAAGAGACTCAACACACGCGTACGCCCGTCAGCCTGCATCATATCTCCGACCAGAGCGATCCAGACAAGCTCGCGTTATGTTCGACATGCAGCGAAAGTGATGTCGCAAGCATGGACTAGGTCGGGTTCCACTGGACAACCCCGGTGCCGGACCAGTGCCCGAAGGAGGTAAGATCGAGCTTCGGGAAATCAATGGAGCGCCATATATCCAGCATGTTCCACAGGCGGATATCGTCAAAAAGCACGAGCGCGTTCGGCTTCAAGCCGATTGTTTTCAGATTCCGGATGAAATCCCTCTCCATTACACCGTCTTTTGCGGCATCGATAAAGAAAAGGTCAGCACTTCTGAGCAACGATTGGTATTTTTCAACAACACGCATGTCCGCCAGATCATCGTTGAATTGAACGAATCGGTCGCCAAAATCGGATTGTCTGAGAGCGGTGGTCGTCACCTTGTCCCAGGAAACCGGGTCGAAGGTCGCGATCATCCCCGTTTCCGGCAGATATTTGGCGAGAGCGAGGGTACCGATGCCGCGGAAAGTGCCGATCTCGATGACAACCTTCGGTTTCAGGTATTTCACAAACCCGGCCAGCAACTTGTAATGTTCCCCCGGCCATATCCCGGGATAATCAGGCCCGTCTTTTATCCGCTGTGACACTTCGCCCAGATTGGCCGTTCTGGCCGCTTCGGCGGCATGGAGACATGCATCGAGCAGCCATGCCGTGGGCACCGCGGGCTCATCGTGCATGGAGGCGACCATGGATACTTCCACCTGCTCAGCCTTGACCGGCTTGGGCAGCAGCTGCTTGAGCAACTTGGGTTTCAGCATGTTCCATCTATTCATTCTCTATGCCCCACGCAGGTTGTCGGTCTCATGGTTTTCTTGAGACCATTATTGGCGATAATCAAAGAAATTATATTCTGGCAGAAATTATTATGCGGAAGATCAATTGTCTGGATCGGCTTGAATGACTTTTTTCTTTCTTAATACAAACATAACCTGATTGCTGAACAGCTCGGCATCATCGAAATCCTTCAGCTCTTCCTTTATCTGCGGAGCCAGATATTCATGGCCCAACGTGGGTAATTTAACCCGCTCTTCCAGTATATCGAAGTCCTCCAGGAACATTGCCCGATAATCTGAACGTTTCATCTCATTCAAATACGTATCTGCTGCATACCGTTTCTTCCTGAGATGCTCCCATGGCTCGCTTTTTCTCCGGATACCGGGGTTGTGCAAATTCTGCGGATACCATTCCACCAGGTGGCTACCGGTGATCCCGGTAAATACATTCGGGCGTATCAGGCACAAACCCCCCGGCTTTACTGCTTTTGCCATCTTTTTGGTCAAAATCTGCAACGACTCAACAGGAATGTGCTCAAATACATCTTCAGAAAGAACCACGTCCAGGGAATTCTCCCCAAGCGCCACGTCTGCGGTATCTCCAACCAGGAACCTGCTTTCAGCAATCTGAAGACCCCGACCCCGCTTCGATAACTCTGCCGTCAGGCGGCGCCTGTCCGTTCCATCAAACAAAATATACCTGATGGCCGATTTCACGGCCCGCTCAATGCCATTCCTTCTATATATATTGAAGAACTCCTTGAGACGGAACCGGAGGATGGGAGAGTCGAGATCGATTCCCGATGCCTCGTAACCCAGGCTTATTAATGCCATTAAACGATAGGGACGGGCCCCGTACCCTATCTCGAATATTTTCGCCGTTTCCAGCGGCGAACCCGTGTACTTAAGATACAGATGACGGTATTCATCGATGTCTTTGAACAGGCTTTCTGCATACTCAGCGCCCTTAACCCGTCGAAATTGCGCACACAGCAGCAGATAGAACTGATAAATCTTGTGCCAGATTGGAAGCCTGGCCGATGAATGAGTCACCTTTTGCATCGTTAATGGATACCAAATAATTTTTATTTAGGAGCTGCTACAGGCGGAAGAAACGCCCCCTGCCATATCCCGGGATAATCAGGCCCGTCTTTTATCATAGACACGGGTTCATCGGCAGAAGCAGCCGGTAGCTGAATATTGATAGACGCTGGTATAAGATTCCTGAACACGCAGGCCAAGTAATAGTAACTTGCTGATTATACATATCTTACAGGCCTCACTGCATGGCAAATACACCCAAAAGACCATTCTTACTTCTCTCTGCCCTGCTGCTCACGCTGTCGCCGCCCGCCACCCCGCAGGCCACCCAGGAAACATCAGCGCCTGCACCAACCCAGATTCCGGACCTGACATGGAGTCCGGTCCCGTTTAACTCCAACCTCCAGGAGCCGGTGCGCTACATCGACTATCGCAACGGCAAGGACTCGAATCCCGGAACACGCAATCAGCCATGGCAACACCATCCCTGGGACGACAATGCCGAGGGCCGCGCCACGGCGACACAGGGAGTAGTCACATACGTTTTCAAACGCGGTGTCGTATATCGTGGACAATTGAAAGCCAGGGAGTCTGGGACAACACAAAGACCTATTCGCCTGACCGTTGACCCAACCTGGGGAGACGGCGAGGCCATTCTGACCGGGGCCGATGCGCTTCAGGCGCAATGGCGACCCTGTACCGCAAAAGAGGCCACAGCGCTCCCGGCGCCGTCTCGACAAACAGCCTTCTGCGCACAGACTCCGGACTCAAAACATCTCTCGCGTTTATGGCTGACCGGCGAGTCGATCACCCCCATCCACCCCGCACGATTTCCCAACTGGTCACCCGGCGTCTCGACCGATCAGCGAGCCCAATGGCTTGAGATAGACGGAGCCGAGATGGAGATGGAAATCGGCCTTTCCAGCACCGCAGGGATAAAACCCGGTGATCCATTGATGCCGCTGCAAGAAAGCCCCGGAGCAGCCACCTTGCTCAAACGAACGGACAATAGATTCCGATGGATTGTGCATCACGTTGCCAGGAACCAGGCAACCGTGCTGACATCCGATTGGCCAAGTGGTGGTCTAAAAAACGGTACCCAACTGACCAATGGCGCGGTCACAGCTTCCGTTACCCGTACTTCGGGAACCCACTCGCTGATACGCCGCCTGTATGACAAAGATATCTTGAGCAAGCAGGATCTGGGTGACCTGACCGGCGCCGTAATCCGTATTGAAGTGCCGTACACACAGCAAATCGCCACCGGGATAGTGCTCGGCAATAATTCACGCCACGGCTTTCTCCGCGCTGATCTGCGACTCGCGCCGGGGCAGGGCCCGCGCGAATACGATCGCTATTATCTTGAAGGTCTGCCCCGGTTTCTCGACCAGCCTGGCGAATTCGCCCGCACCCCGGACGCACACGGGAGGGATCTGCTCTACCTGCGCCTACCTGGAGATCGCGACCCCAACAGCGTAGCACTGGAGGTACCCGCACGATCTTCAATCATCGAGATAGAACATCAGCGGCACATTGAAATTTCCGGGCTGGCTTTCCGATTTACCGCCCTGCCGGTACCAGGCACGGTAGAAGCACGGAATGCCGCACTCTACTCAGCGGCAATCCAGATACGCGGCAACGCCGCGCACATCAACATGCATCATTGCCGCTTCGAACACCTTGAAAGTGGGATTGTGGCCTACCCGACCGGGAAGCGTGTCGGCGAGGTTCTCGATCACCTCATCGTGACAGACAACGAGTTCAGCAACATTGATGGATCGGCAATCATACTCGGCAGCGGCCAGGATCGCGTTGGCTACAGCGGCAAGGGGCGGCTGATACACGCCACCGTGCTGCGAAACCGCGTTCTCTCAACAGGAGAACTTCCGCTGACCCACTGGGGACAAGGGGCCTTAGGCCATGGCATTGACATCACCGGCGCCGAGGTCACCGAAGTCGCCTACAACCATGTAAAGGATGTCGGCGGCGCGGGTATCAACGTGTACTTGGGCAGCGCCTCCGGCAAAAGTGGAATCCCACATCCCTTCCTGCGCGGCAAGATTCATCATAATAAGGTCAGCAACAGCCTGCTTGGGGTTCAGGACTTTGGCGGTATCGAATCATGGCTGGGCGGACCGATGTACATCTACGACAATATCTCGATCAACCCCCTTGGATACGGGCATGGCCTTTACAAGCGCAACGAAAACAGAGGCTCATTCAGGAATGGCAGCTACGGGGTCGGCATCTATCTTGACGGCCAGTACAAGAGTTACGTTTTTAACAATATTGTCTGGGGCTACAACAACGACGTCCGCTCGGGAAGATACAACGCCGCCGCCTTCAATGAGGCCACGGGGTTCCTGAACACCGTGTTCAACAACACCTTCATGCGCTTTGGCGTCGGCCTGCACAAGGGGATGGACCAGCACAACCGCAGCTACTATCTGGGCAACCTGCTGCTGGACATGGGGCACAGCTTCATCCTGCAGGAACCACGCGACAAGTACATCGAATATGAATCCCTCGCCTACGCCAACAATATATTCCACGGCAAACCCGAGTCCTTCGGCCAACTCGGCCGCAAGGAGCGCCCATCACATTCCCTAGCCGAATGGCGCGCGTTTCTGGGTAGAAAGAACGTTTTGGCATCCGGCACAGGCACAGTCAGCACCTCGCCTGTTATCCGGAATACAGGCGCCCTGGATTTCCGGCTGGCTCGCGACTCCCTGGCCATCGACAACGGCGTCAAGGTTTTCGTGCCCTGGGCATTGGCGAGAGTCGTTGGAGAATGGCATTTCTATAGGTCACCGGCACCCGATCGGGTGCGGGACGAAAGCCTGAACATGAACGCGACCTGGGTCAGGCGTTCCATGTTCCAGGATATTCCAAGACACGACCTGAAATGCCCGCAGACCGGAAAATCCGACTACGTCCGGGGCGAACTCGAAAACTGGATACCCGGGGCATTAAGCTTCGATGGCCGGACTCAATACTGCAAAATCGACAATGCCCGTCTTATGGCGGGCTTTACCTGGCATGACACGGAAACAAAGGAATCGGGCTCATTCAATGGCAGCGACCGGGACACGGTCGATATCGGCACAGAAAGTTTCCTGATCGAAGCGGTACTTGCAACCGAACCGCGCGCCTCCGCCTTTGGCATCCTCGCCAAACATCTCAACCGGGGCTACAGCCTCGATGTCGATCAGACCGGTACCCTGCTCTTGTCCCTGAACAATGGAACCGCACGCTTCCAGGCCAAGAGCCATGCGCGGATCAATGATGGCAACTGGCATCATATTATTGTGGAAGTGGACCGCCGGCAGCGGAACAGGATCACTTTCTATATAGATGGAAAACAGGACGCCACTGTGGAAGCCAGTCCGGCCAAAATCGGTTACAGTCTGTCCAACGATGGCGACTTTCTGGTCGGCAGATCCGCTGCGGGATATTTCCGCGGCAGACTCGATTTTCTCCGCCTGTCCAAAGGCACCCTCGCGGATGCCGAAACAACCATTCAGGAACTGTACGCGTGGGAGTTCAACGGCCCCCACCTGCATGATTTCACGGGCGCCGCACCTGCAGGAACAGCGCGGGATGCTGGCGCGGTCGAATATTCTCAATAGACACACCAGCAAACCAGCTCAGCCTGGCCTACCTGCGCGGACACTTTAAAGATGAACAGCCAGAACACCATCTGTCCTGGAGACCAGGAATCTTCTGGTGCGGGATGCGGCGATGTTCAATTACGCGGATTCGAGACCGGAGGCAGCAGGGCGCCCAGCCAGAACGTTGCGATACACCTTCGCATAGCGCCTCGCCACGGCACGCCAGTCATAATCAACCGACTTCGCTAGCGCAATAGCGCTCAATGTCTCGCGTCTCCCGGCGTCGTTGACCAGTTCGCTCAGGCCCTGTGCCATCTGCTCCGGATTTTTCGAACGAACGATCACCCCTGCGTTTGTGTCGCGCACTACGTCTTCATTACCCGGCACATCGGTCACCACCAGCGGCAATCCGCACGCCAGCGCTTCTATGCTGACCAGGCTGAGACCCTCGATGATCGAGGGCGAGAAGAAAATATCCGCCGAGTGATAACACTCTGTCACTTCCCCGGGCTTGAGCTCCTCGATCAGCGTAACCCTGTCGTCGAGCGACAGTTGCGATACCAGACCCGCGTGCGCCGATACCTGTTTTCCGACGATGACATAACGCACGTTGTTCACGCTGTGTTTGTCGCGCAGCGCGGCCATCGCCCTGATGCCGTAGTTGTATCCCTTCTTTACATGGTTCCGCCCGACCGACAAGATCAAGACGGTATCATCACCCAACCCCAAGCGATCCCGAAGATACCGGCTGCGCCGCTTCCCGTACTCTCCGATATGGATACCGTTCGGGATCCTTACAATCTTCGACGGATCCACGCCATCCAGTTCATTCTGTACCGACAAACTGATGGCCGTCACGGCGTCCGCATAGCGCAGATTCCGGCGAATCTTCGCATCCCACCGGCTGTCGAGCCGCAGTCCGTAGCCGATTTCCGGTACGCGCTGGATATCCTCGCCATGCGGTGTCATGACCACGGGAATCCCCAGCAGCCGCTTGGCGCGCACCGCTCTGCAGCCGGCATACGACACACCATGACTATGTAGGATATCGAATGGCACATGCCGGTGCCTGCGCCATATCGCCCACAACGACCCGGGGCCGGACAGCCCAAGACTCCTTAACCCACGAGTGGGAACACCGTACCGGACCAAGTCGTAATCGTGAGCCACACCGATGCCCCGCCATGCGGTGCGCTCCGCGATCACCGTCACATCGTGCCCCTCCTGAACCAGCGCATTCGCCAAGTGATGGATCACGAACTCCATCCCCCCGCGTCGCGGGAGAAAGCTGGATCCGAACATGCAGATATTCATTGCCTGCACCACCGCATTACATTTCCATCACCCGGCATGCAGAGACTCCAACTGGCGGTAGACTTTCTGCACCTCCGCACCCGAAACGCTACGCAGAAACCTGTAACGTGCCATTCCGCGTTGGTCGGCGCCGACCCGGTACCTCGATTGCCCGGGATCCCGGACATCGGCAAGTTTCCTCCCGGTGAATTTCTCCAGACGCTGCCATTCTTCAGCGCCAGAAAGTAAGTCTTCAAACTTCAGGACCAGAACGTTTGGATCCCCGGATGCCGGAACGGATGACAGGATACTCTTGTTGTAATCGCACCAGACCCGGAACGCCTTCCGGGACCACCATTTGTGATTGACGCGCGCATAGCGCCGCCAAACCTCTACGGGATCACGATAGATCATTATCACCCGATGCGGAGGCAACGCCTGTTTCCAGTAACGATACGTCAGGGCGGCCCTCGGGTCCTTGAACCCCCAGTCCCCATAGCGGTTATCCAACTCCGTTGCCATACGCCGCATGCGTTGCAGCAACGCATCGCCGACCCCATCTTGCGGGAGCGACCGCGACGTCACATCGAGGCTCAAGCACTTGCGGGATAGCTCCAGGATTTCATCGGTGATCTCCTGCGCCCAACGCGCCTCGTACTTGACCTTCGCGTAATCCGCATCCCGGGGAAATTCCTGCCCCATCACGATGCCCGATTCATGCAGCGCGCGCGCGACGAGCGTGGTACCTGATTTGTGCATACCCAGCACGACATATATCACGGTGTCAGCCTCCTGCCACAGCAACGCTTCTCGCCGGCATCGCGCTGTCAACCGAATACAGATCGCTGCCAAACCGTGCCATCATATCGGCAACCGCATCGATCGCGTCAGGCCTCAGTTGCGTCCTCCACCGCTCTATATGTTCAGGCGTGAATTCACGACCACGCATATCCAGCGCGGACTGCTGCGAGGGCGCAGCAAGCAGCTCTGTTGTCGGAATCTTTTCCAACCCCAGGTGACGGGCCACCCTCCACCATTCCGTTTCCGGATGCATCAACAGACTTTCGTAAGCCACAACTCCATAATTCTCCCGTGCGGCCCACTCCAGCGGCAATACATTCTCTATGCACCACACACAGCTCAACGCCGACGCCGCTGACATCGGCATGGCCAGATCCACACCGAACCTTTCCCCGATCAACTCATAAACAGACTTGTCATCCCTGTAGCGGGCTAACGCTTTCTCTGCGCTCCAATCGGCGGGCGATAAATTGAGTCGAGATGCCACCACCGCGCACGGGTGGCGAACCACCAGGATAATCGGAAAACCGTATTGCCTGGCCAACCAGGGCAGCATCAGGTTTGCGCGGATAAATTTGACGATCAGGCCGGACAGGTCTCTCCGGAATACATACTTTCTCAGAAGCTGCATGGATTTCCGTATATGGAGGTAGATGGGAATGGGTCCATGACGCAACGGATTGAAGCGATCGGGCCGAATCCGGTAATTCGCCCAGAGGCTGCGCATGTTTCCTGAAAACACCCGATCCATGAACGCCCTGAGCTCCGGCTCTTGCGCCTCGGGTCTGATGTACCGATGCGCGAAGCGGCTAGCCGCAGGCACGCCAACAGGATGCAGCGGCTCGAACACCGTGCGCATCCGGTTCGCCTCGGCCAAGGAATCCAGAACCCATGTCGTGCCACTGCGACCCGATCCGGCAATTATCACCGGCGTCGTCATGGGCCTTTCACCGCTGCCGCCACAGCGGCAATCCGCTGCTCGATCTCGCCACTGTAGTTCGTTACGCTATAGCCTTGAACCATTTCGCGCGCCCTCTGACCCATGCTCCGCAGTTGTTCGCGATTCTGGCAGGACCACTTGAGAAGTGACGCCAGTTTCGCCACGTCATTGTAATGGTATACAAAGCCGTTATCGCCCTGCGTAATCGACCTGGATACGCCGCAATGATCCGATACGACTGCCGGCACACCGCAAGCCATGGATTCCAGGACCGTGCGCGGACCCGCGTCGGAGATCGAGGGACTCACGAATACCGACGCCTGCCGGTAATAGGCCACCGGATCGCGCGCTCTGCCCACCCATTCCGAGTTCTTGATTTTGCGTTTCGCCAACAGACGTCGCATATCGCGATCCGCCGGCCCAACGATGAGCAGACGCCCTTCGATCTCATCCGCCAGACTTTCCCATGCATCGAGCAGGTACTGAACACCTTTTATGACGCTAATCGACGAAACATGCAGCACCGTGAATATAGCGTCCTGCTGGCTGGCACCGGGACTGAATCTGTCTGTATCAATGCCTGGCGGGGCAAATTCACCTCCCCCAAGAAACTTGCTTTCCGGAACGCCATATTTTACATAGCTGTCGCGCACAAATGCGTTCCAGGCGAAGATCCTGTCGCATCCTTCGAGCGCCGCTTCAATGTTCCGCACTCTCTGTTCATCCGTGTACCCTGCGGCACCACGTATCCCAAGGCGCTCCCGCTCCGCGCTGACGACTTCAAGATTAAAGCGGGGATGGAGCACGGAGGTTTCAACCACGACCATCATCCCCAATTCCCTGGCGCGGCGAATCGTCCGGGGATAAAGCGGCTTGGGGCAGTACAAAACATCGCCGGCCTCTCGGGTGAGCATGCGCGCGAACGCCGCATCCATCCACTGCTCGATTCTTCGCCGCCCCCTGACTGCCGGATAGCGCCTGTGGACGCGGTTAAGGAGCCCCAATGCACGAGACTTCATCCATGTACGACAGAACGGCACCACCTTGTCCGCAGGCAAATCACAATCATCCGTCACGCTGAAACAGAAGACCTTGCCCAGCGCATTCCTTTTAAGAAGGCCTTTCGCTACCTCATACCCCTCCTGTCCTGGACCAGTGCCGATATCGGGACCGATCATCGCGTTGATGAGCAGGCCTACTTTGAGCGGCATTACCATATCGCGTTGAAACCGACGAACTCGGTACCGGGAAGTGCAGCGGCCCTGTCGACCAGCTCGTGGACAACCCTGCTGACCTTGAACCCGTCCTCGGTCTGTCTTTCGAACGCATGATAATGGGTGGCCAGCACGAATATGCCACCGGCGTCATGACAGTAGTTCAGTTCCTGACGCAGCTTTGCAAAGTTCGAGCGCGGCCCAACCGTATGACAGGAGATTTCTTTGTGATCCCCGAGGTCGAGCATGAAGGGGTAATGTCTGCCCCGGATCTTTTGATGCCACATCACTTGAGGATAAAGGGAAAGTGATTTGAGGGTGACGCGCCGTGCCTTGGGTAACCACAATCGCGGCATGCCGGCCAGATTCATGCCGGCGTCAATAATCGCGGTCAACCCATCACGACTGATACCATTATTGGGCGGCACGAAAGTCCGAATGTCGACGCCGAGCAGGTTTTCCAGGTAGGCCTTACCTTCACGGGCCTTCTCCGCAAGCCCATCCCCGGCGATGAATTCCGGGAGCCCCTCGCAGCACCAGTGATGGTAACCATGCAGCGTGACGTCAAGCCGCCCGCCCTGTACGCCCTCACGGACGAACTGAACCATTTCCCTATTCCGCTCCAGAGGCAACACGTCCATACTGCCCTGATAGCGGCTTGGCACATTCCTGTCACGCCCCGGCACACGAAACGGCGTCATGGACAAACTGACGGGGATATCCGGCCAAATACGCTCGTAGCAGGCTCGTATCTCCTCCGGAGAAGTGAACCCGCAGGCGTCGTCATCGCGAATCACGAATTTCATACGGCGTTCCGCGGGTCAAATCCAGTACGGCAAAACAAATCCCCTCTCCCTCTGGGAGAGGGGATAAAGATCAGCGCCTTACTTTCCCCCTCTCCCCAACCCTCTCCCCCGAAAATGGGGGAGAGGGCGTTTTTCAGAAGTTCCCAAAGGTTTGGATGATCCGGGCGCCCCAGCCATGCCGTCACGGTAGGACGCCCCATCATCATTCTCATAAATATTGCGAAGTGATGAGGCCAGCAGAATCTGTATCGACCGCGGCGATGCAGACTGATGCCTGGCGACCGCATACGTGGTGTATACTAGCCCAGGTTTGACGTGTAATCCAAGGGCCTTGGCCATCGGTCCTGCCTCGTCGTTACAGGATATTCAGGCGTAATAGCAGGCTCGCGCATGGTGGTGCCGTCATTGTGTTTGCTCCTCTTGCGCTGCGCTGCGTCCCGTCGCAACGTCGCTTGGATGTTCATCTGTCAGCCTGAAGCAGTTAATAAAATCATCATTGTGACCACGGCATCCTGTCGGACTGCAGGATGACCCCGGTAACGATCTAATCAGTTGCGAGGCCAACCGATGCCCGGAATAGCCGGATGGGCGAGACACGCCAATCACCCTTCACCGCCTATACCGCTGCAGCCGATGCTGAATGCATTGTCCCGCCCCGGGTACAAGGTCGGTCAGTACGCCGATGAGTCCGGGACGATTGCCCTGGGATGTGCCGACCTCGGCATCGTCGACCGTGGAATCCATCCGTACTCGACTCCCGACCGGTCTGTCACCGTCTGCCTATACGGAGATATCTACTCACCACGGACCGACCCAGCGACTACCCTAGCCGTGCTTGCGAAAGCCTACCGCGACAAGGGTCCGGCCTTCCTCAACGATCTCGTGGGCGAATTCTTTCTGGTTATCCTCGACCACGGGCAACACCGTCTCATCCTGGCCAATGACCGCTACGGTCGGCGTCCCGTCTATTACTCGACCCATGACGGTCAACTTGTCTTCTCCTCCGAGATCAAGGCGCTCCTGGCATCGGGCGCCATCCGCCCCGATGTCGATCCAGAAGCCCTTGCCGATGTTCTGACCTTCGGGCTCATTCCGGGTGAAAGAACGTTGCTGCGCCAGGTTCAAATGCTGCCGCCTGCCGGGTTGCTGGAATTCGACCTCCGTTCCGGGGAGCTGGCCACTAGCCGTTACTGGGATCTGAGACTCCACCTCCAGCCCTCCGCGGAGTCCGAAGCCGTCCTCCTTGACCGCCTGACCGAAACCTTCAGCACCGCTGTCGAGCGCAGGCTCTCACCATCCCATGTCAATTGGCTGTCCCTTTCCGCGGGAATGGACTCACGCACCATTGCCTCTGTGATAAACAGCACCCCGAACGCCACCGTGAAAGCCATCACCCTCGGCTTTAAGGGCGGTTATGAGCGCAAGGTAACATCCGCCGTCGCGGCCACTATTGGTGTCGAGCATTCCTTTCATGCGTTTGACGAATCGCAGTTCACGCAGTCGGAATCGGAACATATGGATCTGGTTCGAGAGGCTGTCGCCCTCACCGACGGCATGCGCGGCACCGCCTCCAGCGCGTTGACTGCCTATTCCGCCCGGCAAAACCGCCGCCTCGGTCTGGATGTCATGATCACCGGGCACGGCGGCGAGATCGCCAAGCTTGACGAGGCCTACAATTTCGCGATCAACACACCGGATGACCTGCACCGGATCAGAACACAGCCGGTCGATTGGACCTACAACAGGCTATTCCGGCCAAACGCACCGCGTTTCAACACGCCGAGCCTCTACAGCGGTGGACTCGCGCAAGTCTTTGCGGATGCGCCCAGACACCACTTACAGACCATCATCGAGCAGGTCGATGCCAACCTGCCCCCCGAGCAACTCGTATCATTTCTGTTTCTGAATGAGTTGTTCCGCAAGCGGGCGGTGTATGCTCTTGCGGTACAACGTGCACGCGTCGAAATACGCGTTCCGTTTTATGACGACGACTTCCTGGCGACTGTTGTTACAACACCTTTGAGCCTACGGACCGGCTACAAAATCCACCGGTACATCATCAAGAGATATCGCCCCGAGTTGCTGGAGATCGTACTCAGTGAAACTCGCATGCGACCCTTCCCAAGCGCTGCGGAACGTCTGTTCCGCGGCCTGCCCTATAAGCTCGCCACACGCTTGGGGCTGTTCAAACGTGATGTGCCTGAACATTACTTCGCGGCCAATGCGGACACGAACTTCTTCCGCAGCATCCTTCAGGACCCCATGACACTGGATCGGGGATACTTCAATCCCCGTGGGATCTCCAGCCTGCTCGATGAACACGCGCGCGGGCGGCATTCGCTGAACACGCTGTTGCACTTGCTCACCATTGTCGAGCTATGGCATCGGGATTTCCTTGATACCCGGTAACGGCGAGCGACGCAGTTACGGCACTCACGCCACGCCATCCGCCCCCCCGCCAGGGCGAGGTGTCGTCCTGTGTTGCGTGCCCAGCAGATGGTAAACCCGAGCGAGCACGGCTAACGCACCCAACACGCTGATGCCCGAATACCACTTCAGCGTCGTCACCACATCGGCCGCGGTGAGGTAACCTATCCCAAAAATAATCACTCGTCCCAACAACGTTCCGAATTGAATCCGCAGCCACAATCCCTGCCGCCGAATTGTCATTAAAACCGGATGCACACCGGTGTTCACCCACGACGCATAATACCAGGGGGCCAGTATCTGAACGAAAACGCCCGCATCGATCCACTTCTCGCCCAGGACAAACGACAAGAGTTCGGTCCCGAAGATACCTAGGACTCCAAACGGTACAGCCCCCAGAAGCAGCATCCAGAGTGTCAGTGCCGTCAGCGGCTTGCGTAACTCCCGCCCCATGTCGCCGCCCACGATTCTTCTGTGGAACACTTCGCGGATCGATATTCCGGCACTGAGCACCGGCATACGAATCAACCGGTCCGCCATTGCAAAGAGCCCGACAGTGGCCGGAGCAAACATGATGCCCATGGCCAGAAGCGGCACCTTTTCCGCCATGAATGTCACCATCCCGGCGGGCGTGTCGTGCAGTGGGAAATCCCGGTACTCGATCGCCAGTGACTTGGCCTCTTGCCAGGACATTCGCAGCCGGAAGAGCTTGGCCACGCTTACATTCTCACGGGCCATCAGCAGCACACGTCCCGCATTGCCGATGAATTGCCCCACAAGGAGCCCCCATACAGAGGAACCGCCAAGACCGGTCAGTATCCGGCCGCCACTCATGAGCAGAGCCTCTCCGACATCCGCGGTCGCGACCGGACGAAACGTCTTATTGCGGGTATGGGCTGTTGTCATAATCTGGCTCAGCGCGAGCAGGAATACCTGCACGGGTAGTAGCCATATCCAGACGCCTAGAGGCTCCAGAAACCCCGCACTGAAGCCGCCCGGTGCGACAACCGCCACCACTCCGAAAACCAGCACGCAAAAAAACACCAGCAGCCATGCCGACATGGACAACATCATATTCGCACGCTGATCGTTGCCCATCAGCAGGGAAGCACGGAAATAACGCAGCGGTGCCACAACAGCCAGGCCCTGCGCCACCGCCATGAAAATGGCAACCACACCGAAGTCGTCGGGATCGAACAACCGGGCGACAATGGGCACCATGCTTATCGACACCACTTGGGCCAGCACCTTGCCTGACAAGAGCGTCGCCACATGGTGCACGAACTGCGACTGCAAGATGCGCATCAGGTCATGCCCACACTCAGACCCAGACCACACTTCACCTGAGGAGAATCAGCCCGGCCTTGATTTCGGTTCTGAAAAGATTCACGCACTGCCTGGCATCCCATAGCGCGGAAAAGTCGATGAATTTGACATGACCTATGGATTCAGGACGCATAAGACATCTGGGCCGATATCCACAAAACTGTACCCCTTCTCTACAAGCAACGTCTTGCATGCATAACGATCTTCCGCAGACAGCTCGGTCCACTCGTAGTTGATGATTTCCGGCAACACGCTCAAGGAAAACGCCATCTTGATAATTTCAAAGTCAAAGCCTTCCGTGTCAATCTGCAGGAAATCTATTTTCCGAATATTGTGCTTGCGCACAAGCGTCTGGAATGTCAGCGCCGGAACCTTGATCTCTTCAATCGCATCATTCAGCCCCATACTCCTGGCTCTGGCGAACATATAGCTCTTGTCGAATCTCGCCATCCCATGGAAAAAATTATTCGGCAACGGCGCATCCGGCTTGAAACGGAACAGGCTCACCTCCCCATCCCTGGCCCCGATGGCACAATTCTCAAAACCAAGTTGCGGCTCATCCGCGTAATTCTTCGTCAACTTGGCGAAGAAGTCCGGCATAGGCTCCACCAGCAAGCCCTTCATGTGGAACTGCTTGACCAAAGGGCGAATGGGATCGTTTGCCAACCCATCGTTTGCACCTATCTGTACGAAATAAAAATCAGGGTTGTTTTGCATCCGCTCAAAAATGATGTACTTGAGTACACTGAATGGATGTTTGGGCTCCTGTTTCTTTATTTTGTGGAAATCGTAGCCGAGCGAGTTAATCAAAGACCTGACGATTCTATTAAGCACTTTTCGCGCCCCTCTGGCATATCAAGCAATAAACGACAACAACCCCATATACATTTCGGCTAACGCTGCCTGTCCAGCCCTGCCAACAGGTTGCGGTAGCCATTCACCGCGGATTCCAGCGAATGGTACTCGTACGCATAGCGATGGGAGTTGTCACCCAGCTTGTCACACAGGGCGGCAGCGTCATACAACTCACGGATATGGGCCACCATATTTTCGAGGCTCCCGGAAAGCCGGCCGAGATTATGGCGCTCAATCACGCCATCGGGATCCACCAGCAGGCTGACCACGGGCGTCCGGTATTGCCAGGATTGCAGGAACGTATTGGGAAACCCTTCGCATTTCGATGTGCTGATGAACAACCGCGCATGCTTGTAATGCCCGGCAATCTCGCCAAACGGCACGGCACCCAGGTACTCGAGATTGGGCAGTGTGCTCAATTGATCCCGTATAAATGAGTCATCGTTACGCCGCAAAGTCAGTGTCATGATCATGCGGAACTGAACGTCTGGTAGAGCCCGCGCCAACTCCAGCACCAGATGGGGCTGCTTGTCATCACTGCTGTTACCCGCCCACAGGACGTAATTTTCTTTTCTGATGTCATTATCATCAGGGAGCGTCAACACATTCCGAATGACCACCGCATCCTTCCCGAACATTTTCTGGAAACCCAAGCGCTGGACCTCGGTCTGCGCGGCAACCGCGCTGACAAACCGCATCCCGACCACGTACAACCACCAACCCTTTGCCCCTTCATTCGATCGGATAATGCTCTCAACGAGGTCAGAATCCTTCTGTCCGATAAGAATCAAATGACCCCCATGCACGCGACAAAATAATCCCAGGAGGAACAACAAATGCCGCGGCACCTTGATGAGATGGTAATCCGCCCTGATCCTGCGGAGAATCCGCCACAATCGCAGCCAATCGGGCAGAACATATTTTTTGCTTCCCCCCATATACCGAAAAGTGGCGCGATGGGCTGTCACGCCGCCTACCTCCACCTGCTCGGCCTGGCCACAGTCGGCAACGATGAAGTGTACATCAAGTCCAACGCGCGCCAGCGCAAGGCCAATGGTGCTGAGCTGAGCTTCCGCACCACCGGCACCACTGCTTGATGCCTTTGCGACTGATGCATTCAACAGGGGATAGGCATCCGGACAGACAATACAGACTCGCTTGCCTGCCAAGGATGATGGAATCGAAACCAACGGATGTTTCTCCTGATCAACCACCAGACGGTATCCTCTTTTTTTGCAGCACACCCCGGGAGACAATGCTATTTTTATGAACAGCCTGCGAACTCACCGGTTCTTTGCGACTCATGGCCAGATGCGAAAACGCCAGGAATGCGCCAACGAGCATGAACAGGTATTGCTGGTAATCAGTGAGGTTCTCCCTGAACATTTCCATGCGCGCCTCCGAAACGGCGAACAAGACCAGGATTGCCAGACCCAGCCGCGGCATTCCACGCAACAGCGGATCCTCCGCCCTGTTTGAACGACTTCGCCAATACTGGCGCGCCAATTCCGAGAAAAACCAGATATAGGCCAGCAGCCCCACGAAACCTACCGTATAGATCAGAAAGAGATAGGCATTATGTGGATAGGGCAATGGCTTGTAACCAGGAACATATCGTGTTTCTTCATTCATCAAACGCATTCTCGGGCCATGTCCGATAACCGGTTTCTCCACAATCCGATCCCAGAGATCGTACCAACCGACCCGCGTGTCCGGGACATACCCCTTAAACTCCGTGCCCTCAAGGCGCTCGAACAGAACGTTGTATTGCGTGTATTGCACTATGACGAAGGCCGAGACCGCGAATACCAGCGACGCGGACACCGCCACGGCCACGAATTTGAGCACGCCAAGTTCCTTCCTGAACAGTACCAGGAAAGCCAGCAAACCGACCGCCAGTGACACAACCCCGCCACGGTTACCCGTGGCGATCATGAATCCCAGGTTCCCGGCCAGAAGCCCCCACCAGAACAGCCGAGATAAGGCAGTCATCTTCCGCATCAACGCATAGGCACAGAGCAGGCTCTGAATGCCCAGATACTCCGCGGTCATGGCTGTCGCGCCGAATGGTCCGCTCAGGCGCCCTTCCGCCGCCCGACTGGATTTGAGCGTCAGTTCCTCGATGCCGAACAGTTGCTCCCGGCCGATCCCGACCGTCATCTCCAAGCCGCAGTAGATCAGCACCAGCACATTCAATACGGCCAATAGGGTCCAGACATCCCGGCAGTCGCCACTGGCCCGGACATAGTTATACACAAGATAAAACACTATGAAGTTGGATAAGACGGCCATTATATACAGGCCATGATCCCTGACCGTTCCGGGCAGGATCTGCGAGAACGACATCAGATATGCCAGCAGGATGAAGGCCACGATGCCCAGCAACGGCAACTGCCTGAATCTGCCCCTGAACAGGAAGGCGGCACCGACCATGTAGGTCAGTACCATGTTGATGGTTCCATAGGCACTATTAATCGGCTGGAAAGGGATCAGCAACAGCAGCGCCCACATCACGGCGCGCGCCGGCAGCGCATAGGCCGACGCGAAAACCACGAGGCCGGCGCAGAGGGCTATGATCAATTGTACGTAGTGGCTTATTTCCCAACCCATCTTTCAGTCCGCCAATATCAAGGCGTCACAACCGTCTTGGTAGTGAACCCGGCCAGTAATTTCTGCAACCCCTGATCGAGCCCCACCCTGGCCGACCAACCCAGCAATTCCTGCGCCCTGTCTACGACGGCGCATAAGTGACCGTCGGGGGCGCTCCGGCCCGTAATCAGGCGCAAAGGGCATGCCGCAAAGCCGGCACAGCACTCTTAACAGTTCGTTCAGCGTCACGGCACGTCCGGTAGCCACATTGAAAACGCCCTCTGCCGCTACGCCCAAAGATGTCACCTTGATGTTAGCCACTACCACGTCCAAGATATATAAAAAATTACGGGTTTGCCGCTTCATTGCGCGCCCTCGCTCTCGCCCGATCCGCCATCATCCAGATAGCCTTCGCGCAGCAGGTATAAAAACACTTCCTGGGCCGCCTGCATGGGCGTGAGTTTCGAGGTATCGATGCGCAGTTCCGGATGTTCGGGAACTTCGTAGGGATCACTGATGCCGGTAAACTCCGGGATGATGCCCTTGCGCGCCTTGGCGTACCAGCCCTTGTGATCGTGCGCCTCATTCACCAGAAGATTATGGAGAATGCCATGGGAGGTTGTTTAGATAAGAATCTTCACTCGCCGCCGCGCCAATCGAGCAGTGCACGCAGTTTACCGAGCGTCTGCAACACGGTGCGATCAGGGGCACGGCCCTTTTTCACCACACGACGCGCACGCCAATCCAGGTTTTTGACTTGATCGGCAAGCACCACGCCGGCGATGTCTGGGCTGCCCAATACCGGTACTTCGAAAGGATACCCTTTGACCTTGCTCGTGATCGGGCAGCAGACGAACAGCCCCCAAATATCGTTGTAGGACCGCGGCGAGAGCACCAGCGCCGGACGATGGCCTGCCTGCTCGTGACCCTTGGTCGGGTTGAAATCGATCCACACCACATCCCCACGGTCGGGAACATAACGCGGGCGTGACATCACCACACCTCATGTCCGACGGGCGGCCCGAAATCAACCTCGGCATGACGCACACGTCGCTTGGCGCCCTTCAAGAGAACATCGAGATGGTAACGCGGGATCGCGCCACTCTCCTTCGCCGGCACCAGGATGATCTGCCCTTTGCGGACCTCAATAGTCAATGCTGCATTGGGTTTAAGTCCGACCTCCTCGACAATGCCGCGGGGGATACGCACGGCCAAGCTGTTACCCCATTTCTGCGCTTTCGTTTTCATCGGAGATCCTCAAGTATCTACATAGTATATACTAGCACTCGGTCATTCAAAACATCATCCGACCGACCCGACACCTGCTCGCCTACGCGTCCTTCTCGATCCACTCCAAATGGGTGAGCGCGTCCAGATTGCGCAAGGTGGCGTCATAGTTCAAACCGCGGGATTCAAATCCTGTTTGATCAAACCCTTCGCTATAAGCCAGGGCTTTTTCAACAAAGCCAATCATGTAGTCCAGATAGAACCGCCACTCACGCTCAGACACTCACCGCCTCCCGTTCTATATAAGGTCGCAGCTCCGGCCGCATGGCCTTTTCGGTTACCAGATCAACCCGGCAGCCCAACGCGTCTTCCAGATGGAATTGCACACCAAAATACCTTTACGATGTCGCCGGTCCATCGAATGACACCACGATATCCACGTCGCTGTCTGGTCGTGCTTCATCGCGCGCAGTGGATCCGAACAGCGCCAGCCGGACTACGCCATAGCGCCGAGTGAGCTCCGGCTTGGCGCGGGTAAGCACCTGCAATACATTGGCGCGATTCATGGACTACCTCTATCTCGATTCACGGTTTATCGGTTTGCTGAAAGCGGGAGGTTTCATGGCCAGCTTTACGGAAAAATCCCTGTTTCCTGGGTAGGTTTGCAGTCCAGGGTTTGCAACACTATGGCCGCTTTGGTCTGGGCTGGGCTGGGCCGCGCTCCAACTTCACTGCCGGTAATCACCGTCGGCATCTATGTATCCTTCCCGCAGCAGATACAGAAATACCTCCTGCGCCGCCTCCATGGGGCTCATGGTGGCGGTATCTATCCGCAGTTCCGGATTTTGCGGGGTTTCGTAGGGGTCGCTGATACCCGTGAATTCCGGTATCAGCCCCTTGCGCGCCTTGGCGTAGAGCCCCTTGCGGTCGCGCGCTTCGCAGACTTCGAGCGGGGTGGCGACGTGAATTTCAATAAAGGCGCCATGCTGTTCGATCAGTTCGCGCACCGCGCGGCGGGTGCTGTGGTAGGGCGCGATCGGGGCGCAGATGGCGATACCGCCGTTCTTGGTGATCTCACTGGCGACAAAGCCGATACGGCGGATGTTGAGGTCGCGATGCTGTTTGGAAAATCCCAACTCGTTCGAAAGGTTGTGCCGAACGACATCGCCGTCGAGAAGCGTCACCGGCCTGCCCCCTGCTTCGATAAATTTGGCATAGAGAATTTTCGCCAGCGTGGATTTCCCGGAACCCGAAAGGCCTGTAAAAAACAAGGTGATGCCCTGTCGGCTGCGGGGCGGACAAACCTTGCGAAGTTCCGCCAGGACATCGGGAAAAGAAAACCATGCCGGGATTTCCTGGTCATGCGACAGGTGGCTGTACAGTTCCTTCTCCGTGAACAGGACGGCTTTCTTGCCTTCTTTTTCAATTTTCTCGACGGGAAGAAACTGATCCTCCCCTGGCACGTATTGCATTTCCCTGACGGGGATCATGCGGATGCCCAATTCGCCCTGATGCCGTGCCAGCAATTCCTGCGCGGCATAGCGCGGATAGAAGCGCTCGCCGCCCGCGCGCACTTCCGGCGGCGCGGCGTGCTCCGGGCCGATGATGATGTGCGAGCAGCCGTAATTCTGACGGACGATGGCGTTGAGGATCGCCTCGCGCGGTCCGGCCATGCGCACCGCCATGGGCAGCAGCGAAAGCATGGCCAAGTTGTGGGGATAATAACGCCGGATGGCCTGATAGCAGTGCACCCGCGCGTAGTAATGCAGATCGCCGGGTTTGGTCATGCCCACCGCGGGATGCAGCAGGATATTCGCCTGCGCCTCTTTGGCCGCGCGCAATGTGATGTCCCGATGGAGGCGGTGCATGGGTTTGCTGGTATTGAACGCCACCACACGGCGCCACCCGTGTTTTTCGAACAGGTGGCGCAGCTCCTCGGGGGTGTCGCGCAACGTCTCGAAGTCATGGTGCATCGGCAGTTGAATGCCTTCGACATCGCCACCCACATAGTTTTCGTGGGCCTGCTCGAATAAAAAGCGCACGCCGGGATGGTTCAGGGAATCGGTGCCATAGACAAGCTGCGCCTCGCGCTTTTTGTCTGGCTTCCACTTGTCCGCGACGCGCAGCACCGCGAGCATGAACCCCTCGGAATCATTCAGCCCGAGATAGCTACCGGCATCGAGTTTGTCCGCGATGGCGTCGGGAACATCCAGGGTGATCGGCATGGGCCACAATAAACCGCCGGGCAATCGCATGTTCTCTAAAACGCTTTCATACGTCTCCCGGGCCATGAATCCGCGCAGCGGCGAGAAGGCACCGTTCATGAGCAGTTCCAGGTCACAGAGCTGGCGCTGCGACAGGGTGATCGCCGGGAACCCTTGCGAGTCTTTCTTGAGCTGTGTGGCACGCGCTTCGTCCACCAGAAGATTCTGCAAAGTGCCGCCATAAGATTTTATCAGGTGATCCATATGTATCTTCTTGTCAGGCACTTTTTGTCATTTCCTGTAGACACAATGCCAGCGACTTCTCCCATGACGGGATGGCCAAGCCAAATGTTTGGCCCAGTTTCACATTTGACATCGTTGAGTTCCGAGGACGTACGGCGGGTAATGGATAATCAGTGGCCGGAATCGGGATCAGTCTCGGCATGGCAAAGGATGCGCCACGGGAAGCCTCTTCAAAGATTTTCCTGGCGAAGCCGTACCACGTAGTCGAACCCTCCGAGACCACATGATACACGCCACTGACATCTGTAATGGAGGCGGATTGACGGCATAAGGGGGAGAGATGCTGCGCCAGTATTTGTGACGTGGCCTCAGCGAGCATGCGGCCCCAAGTCGGTGCTCCGATCTGATCATCGACGATTTTTAATTCGCTCCTCTCTCTTGCGAGCTTAAGCATCGTCAAAAGAAAATTCTTCCCACGCGCGGCATAAACCCAGCTTGTCCTTAATATAAGGTGCGGCACGCCCACGGCCTGTATGGCCCGCTCACCGGCGAGCTTGGTTCGGCCATAAACATTCAGAGGATTAGGGGTATCTTCTTCGCTGTATGGGTCTGTCTTTGTACCGTCAAATACATAATCCGTTGAATAATGCACCATCACGGCATTCAGCCGTTTGGCCTCTTCCGCCATGATGCCCGGCGCCACGCCATTGACGGCCATGGCCAGATCGGGTTCGGATTCGGCCTTGTCCACGGCGCTATAGGCGGCGGCATTGACAATAAGATCAGGCCCGACTTGCCCGATCACCTTTCTGATGGAATCCGGGTCGGCCAGATCCATTTCGTGGTGGCCAACAACAACGACATCGCCCAGCGAGGCGAGCGTGCGTTGCAATTCCCATCCAACCTGGCCATTCTTGCCGGTGAGAAGGATTTTTCTCACTCAAATATCTCCGCCTCATTGAACGCCATACCGGCCTTGTCCTTGGCGGACAATTGCAGTTCCGCTCCGGTTGGCCATGCAATCGCCAGATCGCGATCATTCCACACAATGGTGCGCTCGGATTGCGGCGCCCAGTAATCGGTGGTCTTGTACAGAACCTCGGCAAACTCGGACAATACGAGAAAGCCGTGCGCAAACCCTGGCGGAATCCACGCCATACGCCTGTTCTCCGCCGACAGATTCATACCCACCCATTGGCCGAAGGTCGGCGAGTTCCGGCGGACATCCACGGCGACGTCGAATATCTCACCTGCGACCGCCCGCACCAGCTTGCCCTGAGGTTGCGTGATTTGATAATGCAGGCCGCGCAACACGTTCCTCGCCGATCGCGAGTGATTGTCCTGCACGAAATCTCCCGTTATGCCCGCCGCCTGCATGGTTTTTTTATTGTAGCTTTCATAGAAAAAACCCCGCGCGTCCGAAAAGACCTTCGGCTCCACGATCAGCACGTCAGGGATAGCGGTCTGGATGATGTTCATTAGCAGAGCACTGAAAAAAGCTTCGTCACCCCGGCGAAAGCCGGGGTCCAGAATATTAGAACCAATGAAATCAGTAATAAGCTGGATTCCGGCTTCCGCCGGAATGACGGGTTCGAATGTATGAGTGAGCTATTCATCAACATGTTAGAACACCTGCTCTTGCAACACCCCGAGCAGATATCGGCCATAACCGTTCTTGCTCATGCGGCCGGCGAGTTTTTCAAGCTGCCCGGCCGCGATATAGCCCATGCGATAGGCGATTTCTTCCGGACAGGCGATCTTGAGCCCCTGCCGCTTCTCAATGGTTTCGATGAAGAGCGATGCTTCCAGGAGAGATTCATGGGTGCCTGTATCGAGCCAGGCTATACCGCGCCCCATCACCATGACATCGAGCTGTCCACGCTCAAGATAGCGTATGTTGACGTCGGTGATCTCCAGCTCTCCACGGCCCGAAGGTTTAAGAGACCTGGCGATCTGCACGACCTGATTGTCGTAAAAATACAGTCCGGTAACGGCATAACGGGATTTGGGCGTTCTGGGCTTTTCTTCTATTGATAATGCCTTTTTTTTGGAGTCAAACTCCACCACGCCATAACGCTCCGGATCCTGAACCGGGTACGCAAAGACAGTGGCGCCTGTCTGCTTCTTCGCTGCTTTTTGCAGGTCGGTGGTCAATTCGTGCCCGTAAAAAATATTGTCACCCAGCACTAAAGCGCACGCGTCGTTACCGATAAATTGCTCGCCAATAATGAACGCCTGCGCGATGCCTTCGGGCTTGGATTGCACCGCGTAGGAAATATTCAATCCCCATTCCGCACCATCCTTAAGCAATTGCTCAAATCGGGGAATGTCCTGTGGGGTGGAGATAACCAGAAAATCCCTGATTCCCGTCAGCATCAGCGTGGACAGGGGATAATAGATCATGGGTTTGTCGTAAACCGGCAGCAACTGCTTGGAAACGACCTGCGTTACCGGATGCAGCCGGGTGCCCGACCCTCCTGCCAGAATAATGCCCTTCATGCCGTCCCCCGGTTAGTGTAATTGGTGTCGAGCCATTTCTGGTATTCACCGCTGGCGATGCTTTTTACCCAATCCATGTTGTCGAGATACCATTGCACGGTTTTTCGTATTCCGGTTTCGAAGCTTTCCGCCGGTTTCCACCCGAGCTCACGCTCGATCTTGCGTGCATCGATGGCATAGCGCCGGTCATGCCCTGGCCTGTCTTTTATGAACGTGATGAGCGAGGCGTAATTTTCCGTGGAGGAAAGCGGCCGCAGTTCATCGAGCAGGGCACAAATCGTGCGCACGACATCGATGTTCTTCCGCTCATTGCCCCCACCGATATTGTAAACCTCTCCCGGACGCCCTTTTGCCAACACAGCGCGCAATGCCTCGCAGTGATCGCCCACGTACAGCCAGTCGCGCACATTGAGACCATCCCCGTATACCGGCAGGGGTTTCCGGTTCAGCGCATTCAGGATCACCAGCGGGATCAGCTTCTCCGGAAACTGATAAGGACCATAGTTGTTCGAGCAGTTGGAGGTCAGCGTGGGGAGTCCATAGGTATGATGAAAAGCGCGGACCAGATGATCCGAGGCGGCCTTGGAAGCAGAATACGGGCTATTCGGCGCGTAAGGAGTGGATTCCGTAAAGGGAGCATCCTCGGGACCCAGTGAACCGTATACCTCATCAGTGGATATATGCAGAAATCGGAAGGCAGTTTTTTCATTCCCACCAAGTTTTTCCCAATAGGCCCGGGATTCCTGGAGCAGATGAAAGGAGCCGTTCACATTGGTCTGAATGAAATCCTCCGGCCCGTGGATGGAACGGTCAACATGGCTTTCCGCCGCGAAATTCACAATGGCGCGCGGTCGATGTTTGTTTAAAATATCCCGCACCAGCGCCAGATCGTTGATATCCCCTTTCACAAATATATGTCGCGGATCGTTTTTCAGGCCGGCCAAGTTCCCGATATTCCCGGCATAGGTCAGTTTGTCCAGATTGACCACTGGCGAGTCTTCCTGACTGATCCAGTTCAAGACGAAATTTGCACCAATGAATCCGGCGCCGCCGGTTACAAGGATCGGCCTCTCGTTCATTTTTCTGTCATGTGCCATCTATTGAGAGTTTGTCATAATAGTTGATGGACGCACAGCGTACGGTGCCGCCAGTGGCTCGCCGATGAATATCCCCTCACCGGGCCAGGCGACACTTTTCCAATATGACTCGATAAGCGTCTCGCCGCGCGTGTACCGGTCAATGACGATGCCCGGGTGGGGAAACTTGGCGGGGAAATTACACGGTTCCACCACCGCACCGTAACTGCCGGTGGCACCAGCCTCCAGCCAGCGCAGGCTGCTCATCTGGTCTCCGCTGCTGGTGAGCTGGCCGCCGGCCGAGGTCAGGTGGTCACCAATCGCTCCAGGCAGGAAGCGTATTGTGTTAAGCGCGTTCACCTGTTTGGCGCCTGTGAAGTAAAAAAGGACGCGGGATTTCTTTTCAATATAATCCGCTTTGACCATGCGCAGATCTGCCGGTCCTCCCTTGAGCTGCTGCATAATCTCCGGATAAAAGCCGGCACGGATGTTCCGCGACTTGTCCGACGTGCTGACCAGATACGCCGCCCCCCGGGGGAACGTCGCATCGGACGCCACACCGCGATCGATCAGCTTTTTGACCTCCTTGAAACTCTTCCCGGCCAGCATCATGGCGGGGCGCAGCCCGTGGTCATCGTAGGGGCGGCGGCTAGGTGAATTGAAGTAAGGATTCGGTTTCGTCGGGCTGCAGGGCTCCGAACAGAAGGCGGGATCAAAACCAGCGGCAAAGGCAGTGGTGATGGACATACACCCCGCCCGGTACGGCTTGGTCCATGTCAGAGCATAGGACTGAACCTGCGCGGGTGTCGCCGCATCAATCATGGCCTTGATCCTCTGGAACTCCAGTTGCGACATGACAGAAATATCGGGCGTGAACTGCACTCTAATTAAATTTTTGTTTGGGATACGTCTGATTTTCTTATAATACTCGGCAACACGGATACTCTGCGGATCGGCAGTATTCACTATAATCGCCAGTTCTTGTGCACCTAAAGCGGTTTTCTCGATACCCACCAGGTCGCTATCCTGCGCCAGCGCACTGTTCAGAAGCCAAGCACTGCCCACAAGTGCTGCAATCATAGGGATACCTGGGGTGACTATTTTGACTCTCGTTGACATCAGCATACTTATATTCTGAATCAATAAGTTACAACGTGTTCCAGTGTGCAACCAGAAGATTGGTCTTTATACCTGAAGGATAATTCATCAATCTTGACTATTAACACTCACCTGAGCATATTAGCATTTCTCTTTGTTCTGAAACTGGAAAATGAGATAGCCAACAAAGGCTACGTGAGGGGTGACGCACTCGTTCCAGGAGCGGGCGTAACCACAATTATTAACCATTCAACGCCGCGCATACTTAAACGTATTGGAGGATTGTAAATGTCGACCACGATGCAAGATGCAAATCTCGAGCAGCTGATCAGCAAACATCTCGATAAGGTTTTGCCCAAGAAACTGGAAGAAATCGAGTCCAACAGGACGCCGAGCATGGCAATTATCGCCACCAAGGGCACGCTGGACTGGGCCTATCCTCCGTTTATTCTCGCTTCCACGGGCTCCGCTTTGGGTTGGGACGTATCCATTTTCTTCACTTTCTACGGCCTGCTGCTTCTGAAAAAGGACGTAGGAGCGGAAATCAGCCCGCTCGGCAATCCGGCGATGCCGATGAAAATGCCTTTCGGACCGAAGTGGTTTCAGAATTTTGTCTGGCCCATGCCGAACCTTGTCATGGCAGCCATTCCGGGCTTTGAGAAAGTCGCCACGGTTTTGATGAAGAAAACCTTCAAGAATAAAGGCGTGGCCAGCATCCCCGAGCTGCGTGATCTTTGCATCGAAGCCGGCGTCAAGCTGATCGCCTGCCAGATGACGGTGGATGTATTCGGATTCTCCAAGGATGAATTTGTCCCTGAGGTGAAAGATTACGTCGGCGCAACTTACTTCCTGCCGATCGCCGCGAAATCCGACGTCTGTCTGTTTATTTAAGCCAGCCAGTCAGGAGCACCGGAATAAACGCCCTCTCCGCATTAGCGGAGGGGGCGTTTTTATTTCAGGCCCTGCTCGTTGTATACGTCGGGAGCAGGCTGCCCGCATGCAGCGAAGCGAAATGCGGGGTAAGCATTTTGTTCCCCGGATTCCATTTTATTCCATCCAGGCTATCCAGTTGTGACCCCCGTCAAGGGGATGCTTGTTTTTGAGACGGTTTCTAGCGGCTGTTTCGCGCAGCTTCTTTCTGATGCCATGCCCAGGCTGTTTCAATAATGGTTTCCAGTTTTTCATAGCGAGGCTGCCAGCCAAGTTCACGGCGAATCTTGCCGGAATCGGCCACCAGAAACGCCGGGTCTCCCGGACGGCGTTCAACCTCCACCGCAGGAATGGCATGCCTTGTGACGCGCCTTGCTGTCTCGATCACCTCGCGCACCGAATAACCCTTGCTGTTTCCCAGATTATAAACGGCGCTATTCCCCCGTTTCAGAAGGTTTTCCAGCGCCAGGAGATGCGCCTGTGTCAAATCGTGGACATGGACGTAGTCACGCACGCAGGTCCCATCCTCCGTAGGATAATCCGTTCCGTAAACCTGGATGGCCTGACGCTCACCCGTGGCGACCTTCAATACCAGCGGAATCAGGTGCGTTTCTGGCTCGTGACGCTCGCCGAGCCTGCCGGAGGGATCGGCGCCAGCGGCATTGAAATAACGGAGCGATACATACCTGAAATCACCCGCGGCGGCGTTGTCTGCCAGCATTCTTTCGACCGCAAGCTTGGTCGCGCCGTAGGGATTGGTGGGCTGGCACGAGGAATCCTCGCGCAACGGTTCCATCGCGCGCGGCTCGCCGTAAACGGCCGCGGTAGAGGAAAAGATGAAGTACCGGACGTTGTGGCGCGCCATGGCCGCCAGCAGTTCCACCGTCTTCGCCACGTTATTGCGGTAATAATCAAGAGGTTTGGATACCGACTCACTCACCAGCGAGAAGGCGGCGAAATGCATGACGGCGGCGATTCGGTGTTGGCTGAAGAGGCTGTCCAATAACCTCGCTTCACCCAGATCTCCTTCAATGAAGGTCCCTCCCGACAGCAGATCGCGGTGCCCACGCGAGAGATTGTCCAGCACGATAACTTCATAGCCGGACTTGAGCAAATCGAGCACCATGTGCGAGCCGATATAGCCCGCGCCACCAACAACAAGAATAGTTTCACCGGCCATGATGATGCGCTATGTTGTCCAGATGAGGTTGTACAACCGCGGGAGGAGCTAGCCTCGGCCAATCAGGGAAGTAAGCTTGAGGGTCAGCTTGCGGCCGAGATCCGTGATGGCATCGCCGGTGCCAGCCGAAGAACTGTCGTTGTACAGGACTGGTATCCGGCATTGACTCTGTACCCGATCGATCAGACGGTCCAGATCGCGCGAGCGGTGAGCGTCTTCATCCAAGTCCATTACCAATACATCCACTTGCTCCTTGCTGAGTTGCGCAATGATTTCATCACCGATAGGAACCGCCGCCACTACCTTGAGCCCGGACCTTTCAAGCATCATCTTGAGATAATGGCGTTGGCGTTCAGAATCTGAGGCGATGGCCACGCGCATCGCACGCTTGGGAGGACCTTGGGTGCCACGACCTTTTTTCCCTCCTGGCTGTCGCGACACATCATTGCTCGCATCTCCAGCAGCTTCGTGCTCCTGTTGCCGCAAGGGGACAATCTTGTTTTGCTGCTTGTCGCGCGCAACATCTTCAATCAATGAAGCGCCAATGTGGGCTGTCTGTTCGGCATAGCCGTATACCAAAGCCGTGTCGCACAGCAGGTTAACCAGGCGCGGGATACCTCCGCTGTAGCGGAACACGGCCTCGCAAGCTTCGTCATCGAAGATGCCGGTGCTTCCACCGGCAATACTTAAACGATGGTGGATATACTCGCGCGTCTCCTCAAGATTGAGTGGTTCCAGGTTGTAGTCCACGGAAATACGCTGCGCAAACTGTTCCAGACGCGGGTCGCGCAGGTTATCGCGGAGTCCCGGCTGACCGGCGAGTATCACCTGCAAGACCTGGTCTTTTTCGCTGTTGACATTGGAGAGCATGCGCAACTCTTCCAGTGCCTGAGGGCCCATGTTCTGGGCCTCGTCGATGATCAGAACGGTGCGACGATTGGCGGCATACTGCTTGATCAGAAAATCCATGAAGGTCTTATACATCTCGACCTTGTCCTTGCTGCCGCATTCGAGATTGAAGGCCATCAATATCCATTGCAGCAGTTCACCGAACGAGGGATGGGTATTGGTGATCAGCCCCACCACCATGTCGCGCTCCATCTGGCTGAGGAGCTGGCGAATCAGCGTGGTCTTGCCGGTGCCGATATCGCCGGTGATGACGCTGAAGCTGGCCTGGTTCATCAGGCCGTACTCCAGCAACGTCAGCGCCATGCGATGTTTCTTGCTGGGATAAAGAAACTCCGGATCAGGTAAGAGTGAAAATGGCTTGTCCCTGAATCCATAGAATTTTTCGTACATATTATTTTACCCTTTGCGACGAGCGAGGCGGCCAATCCATTGGCGAATTTTCCCAACTCCTGCACTCCACGGAATATTCCACTGGGGCGGCTTCCATCCCGGCTGCTTGTCGTCATTTGGGGCACTCAACGACTTATTCAGCACCACTCCGATCAGATGGGTATCCTTCAGCAGCTCGGTAGCGCGCTGGGCATCATGCATGGGCGTTTTACCTTCCTCCAGGACAAGCAGCGCGGCATCCACGTAGGGCGCAAATGAAATGGCGTCCGCCGTGGCCAACAGCGGTGGCAAATCGAACAGAACGATGCGCGATGGGTAGCGCGTCTTGAACTCCTCCACCAGGCGCGACATTTTCGGCGAATTCAGCATCTCCGCTGAATTAGGCAATGGCTTGCCGCCGGGAAGGATAACCAGCCCCTGGATGCCGGCCGGTTTGAGAAGAAGCTCTGAAATGGGCTTGTCCGATACCAGGTAATCGCTTAATCCGTACTCTGGTTCCAATCCGAAGTAGGTATGCACATCGGGGTGGCGCAAGTCTGCATCGACGAGCAAAACCGTATAGCCGACTTCCATCGCCAAACTGATGGCCAGATTGATGGTTGTCAGGGTTTTGCCTTCGTGGCCACCGGGGCTTGTGACCGCCAGCACATTCCAGTTGTTTTCGCGCAAACGCTGAAGTACCTGGGTGCGCAGGATTCCGTACGCGTCCGTGAAGGTGTCCGGGTCGCGCCCGGTGATCACGCGTTTCTCACGCAGAAATTCACTGGAAACCTCGGCATGACGCGTCTGGGTGTAGGCAATCTGGGCCGGCACAACCCCACCTCGGGGCATGGGCGTTCCATTGGCGCCGCCACCGGCATGCTGGCGTTCCTGCCGCGCCCGTTCAAGTGCTTCTTTTATGCGTTCCATAACCTGATTTCTGAATGTTTTTCATGAAAATATTTCATACCCAAGAGGATAGTGCATACGATAGGCGACAGTGCCCTCCATCCTAACCGCCGATGATTCCCTCCGCCTTGCGTATGCCCTTGAACCAGAGTATATCCAAAGGCGTCCACAACAGATGAGCCAGAATAACTACCACAACTATGCTCACAGCGACGGTAGTAACAATCATCTTCTTCGTTTTAGCCTTCTTGACAATGTCCTCCCGGTTCTCCTTGTAGGGGATAACCGACAATAACACCGTATTCAACGTCGTGGACACCGAACGCATATTACGAACAGTGCTGTCCATGCTCTCCGCTACAGCGGCGTAACCAAGGCCAGACCCCACGGCAAGAACCAGGCCCAGAAAAATGATAGCCGGGCGATTGGGCTTGAACGGCTCTTCCGGAAGCTGCGGTGGATCTATCAGGGAGAACCGCTCGCCCTTGCGTTCCTTTTCCATCTCCTGCCCCACTTGCGCTTCCATTTGCTTGGCCTTGATATCCTTATACTTGATCTGCGCATTCTCATAATCACGCTTGAGGTTCAGGTACTCGCGCTCCACTTGGGGAGTCTGGACAATGCGTTTTTCATAACCCTCAAGCTTGGCCTGGAGCTGATCGCGTTTGGCATTAGCAACGCGCATACCCACCTCAATTCCTTCTAGCTGCGTTTTGAGCGAGATATAAGCGGGGTTGTCCGGTTTCTCGGCCGCGGCGCTAGTCTCGGGTAATTCCGGAGTTGCTTTCAGATTCGATTCCAAGGTCTCGATTTGCCTGCTCAGTCTTACAACATCGGGATGATCAGCGGAATATTTCTCACGCGCGGCGGCCAGTTCGCCACGAAGTTGCGACAATTGCTTGGCCTCCTCCTGACGGCCGGAGACGGTACCGGTTTGTTTCTCAAGCCCCTCCATCTCTCTCTTGAGCCTGATGACGTCCGGGTGTTCCGGTGAATACCTCGCCGAGGCCACGGCATATTCAGTCTTTGTGCTCTTGAGACGCGCTTCCTTGTTAAGGACCGGCTGGCCATCCGAGGAAAATACGGGTCCGCTCGGCTGTACCTGGGATAGTTGCGCATCGAGATACACTTTTCTTTCTTCCAGGGATCGCAGCTCATTTTGGACATCTCGCAACTGCGTCTCAGTGCGATCCATTTGCTGCATATTGAAGTCTTTAAGTTCAGGCAGTCGGTTAACGTTTTTTTCCTTGAATGTGGCCTGTTGCGACTCCAGCTCGGCAATCTGCTGGCTCAGCTTGTCGGCCTCAGATGTCAGAAAATCATATGTTTCCGTAACCCTTTCGGTCCGGGACTTGATGTTCTCGTTCAGATACAGCGTGGTCAGCTCGTTGGCCACCTTTTGCGTAACAGCCGGACTTTCACCATCGAATGAAAGCGTAAAAGCAATGGTCGCCGCGGTAGGCCGACCGGTACGAGGATCCATCACTTCGGCGCTGACCGGTTCGAGCTTTATGTCGGTGCGCATTCTTTCAACGATCTCTTCGTTTGTTTCGAATGCCCGCTTGCTTTGATAGAGTTTATATTTATCCGCGATCTCAAGCAGATTTGTGCGGCTCATCACCCGCTGGCTGATGGTCTGGATTCGCTGCCAGGCGTAGGTGGTTATGGTAGAACGCACGAGATCGGCTGGAATCCCCTGCTCCTCGATCAGGATCGTGGCAGAGGACCGGTAAGTAGGCGGCCAGAGCAGCGCCGCCAGCACACTGATCGAGAAAACGGCCGTAAAAATAATGAAAACCACCGCCCGGCGACGGCGAAAGGCATCAAGATAATCTTTCAGATCTTTTGTCTGCTCTTCTATCATAAGAACCTGCACACGTTCGACATTCAGATTGATATTCGTTGCAATTTAACGCTATGAAATATTTAATTTTAATACGCGATACGCTGAATTCGCTCAAGGTGGCGAGAATTGAATTTCAACGCCGTCTGAAAACGCCAAGGCAGGCTCCAGGATCTTTAGACTGCCCTTCCATTTATCTCCAAATTTGTATCAAAAATGATTACGGCATTCACGTCGGCAGCCTGCTTTTTTTCCGCGGATTCACTTTGCATGACCAAAACAATACTTTAACTATAGTACCCATGCCAATACATTGTATTTCATCGTGATATTGCCATTTTCAACGGATGGTATGTCAGCGCCAGATTTACGGAATGGGAATCCGCCGCTTCACTTTCAAATTCGCGCTTCACATGGGCATAGCGGTAATTAGCGCCTACACTCCATTCGCGCGTCCATTGCCAGTAAGCGCCGGGGCCGAAGTCGTAAAAGGTACGGTCGCTACTGGAAATATTTCCCTCTTCCGTGCGCGACTTCAGCGCGCTGCCGTTGATATTGACGCCCATGCGCGGTGACAGGCGTTTGTTAAACCCGAGCCTGAACTGATCCTGTTCCACCTGCCCACCGGAACCGCTCGGAACAAGCGAGCGGCTGAGGGAGAAGTTCCAGTCAGCGCTTTCCGTTTTCGTCTCGAGGCTGCCGGTGAATACCAAGCCAGTGCTTTCGTTGTGAATGTCCTGCGTCACAATGAACGGATTGACACAAGTAACGCTGTGATCAGGGTTTGAGTAATAAGACTCACACCCAATGGAGTTGGCCTTCGTAACAGATCTGGTCTGACGCTGCCCCGCCTGCAGGGTGCCTTTTGTGGATTCGGTAAAGCTCGTGGTAACACCAGCCTGAAAGTTACGCGTTTCAGAATCGAAATCCGAGAACGGAACGTGGTATTCAGAATAACCCCCTGTTATGAAAACCTGGTTCCGCTCGGAAAGCTGGTTGGAAAGGGTGGCGGAGAAGGTCCGATAGCGGTAATCGTATAAACCCACGCTCAGGGTGTTTTCCCCGTAGGCAACATCGGTCTGCTGGTAGGCAAGCTGCAGTTGGGTCCTTTCTGAATACATCCATAGCCATGATGGGGAGATGGTATCCGTTTTTCTGTCCCTCGCGGTCTGTACCGTACCGGTGTCAGAATCCGCGATCTCGCTGGTTATCACGGAATCGTTGGTGTGGCTGGCGCTCAATTGCCAGGTGCTGCGCTCGGTCTTGTACAGGGATGAAAGTCTCAACAAGTTGTCATCCCGGTCCAGCCCTTCCTGGCCCGAGTAGCGTCGCTGGGTGGCCTCAACCCCGAAACCGATTTTCCACACCGGGCCGGCGACTCCCAAATCCAGCGCGGGTGTAATAATGCTGCCGTTGACGCTTTTTTGCGGAAATATGCTCAGCCGGAGGTTGTCGTTGTATTCGCGACGCAGCTTGATTGACGGCTCGGCGGTCCACTCCGCCGCCCCGCCGGTAAACGGTACCGTGAGAGATGCGAACATCGTGGTCACAATAAATAGATGTCTGCCGGAGTCAAAGCGCACGGGTATATCAACGAACGGGTGGTGAGGTTACGGGTGTTTTACGCTATGTACGTGCGAGGGAAAAACGTGCTGTTTCGACTATTTTCCAACCTGTCGGCACCGGCACTTCTTGTTCTACCCATACAACCAAACCCATCATTTTCAAATATTCCATCCCGCCAGATCAGCCGTCTCCCCTGAGGGCTGAACCCAGTGTACCTGAAACCTCAAGTAAAATCTTGATATTACGGGAACCGGCATGGCGAACATGACTGGAACCTGTCTCAAAATCATTCCCCCCCTCGCGGGAGGGGGGAAGTATTTTTGCTGTATTTCCTGGCGATACTTTCACCCCCACCCATGGTTCCCGCCCGGGGTACGCCGATCCGCGGCGCACCCGTTCGACGACATGGAGTCCGCCGGACTTCCATGACGACCCCCCCCCCCCCCAT